>NZ_VFTJ01000009.1:0-216887 GCF_006439595.1 Mesorhizobium sp. B3-1-9 | reverse complement strand
GCGGGCAGAGAGCGTGATCTCCCCCCTTGTGGGGGAGATGGCCGGCAGGCCAGAGGGGGGCGCTGTCCCGCCGGCGTCTTGATGTTTGATCCTTGGCCTTGACCGAATGTCGACTTTCGGAAGCCGGGTTTGCGCGCCCTCCGTTGCCTTATGACGACGAATGACTACGGAGAGTTGGCGTTCTGTCACGCCCCCCTCTGCCCTGCCGGGCATCTCCCCCACAAGGGGGGAGATTAGCTGCTACGGCCGCCGCGCATATCCCGCTTACTTTTTCTGACAGCAATCGCCCCGCAAACTTCCGCCAAATTGCGCGCAGCGCAAAAACATCGACAAGAAATTTCGCCGCCATATCTGCATCTTGGCGCTTGCGTGCCGCATCGGTTCCACGAGCCGACGGCCGAAGGGGAAGGCCATGCCCAGACCCGGCGAATTGGCACTGGTGCGGCGGCGCGGATGTGCAAAGATCGCACCGGCAACATTGGAGGATGTGAGCTCATGGCCGATGCTGGAATGTTGCGCTTCCATGTGCCCGAGCCAGAGGTGCGGCCCGGCGGCACGCCGGATTTCTCGAATGTGACCATTCCCAAGGCGGGCTCGGTGCCGCGTCCGGAGATCGACGTCGATCCGCGCACCATCCGCGACATGGCTTTCTCCATCATCCGCGTGCTCAACCGCGCCGGCGAGGCGGTCGGGCCGTGGGCCGGGCTGCTCAGCGACGAGGAACTGCTCGAAGGCCTGCGCCATATGATGACGCTCAGGACCTTCGACGCGCGCATGCAGATGGCGCAGCGCCAGGGCAAGACCTCCTTCTACATGCAGCATCTGGGCGAAGAGGCAGTGAGCTGCGCTTTCCGCAAGGCGCTGGCGCCAGGCGACATGAACTTCCCAACCTATCGGCAAGCCGGCCTTCTGATCGCCGACGGCTATCCGATGGTCACCATGATGAACCAGATCTATTCCAACGAGGCCGATCCGCTGAAGGGCCGGCAGCTGCCGATCATGTATTCGTCGAAGGAGCACGGCTTCTTCTCGATCTCCGGCAATCTGGCGACGCAGTATATCCAGGCGGTCGGCTGGGCGATGGCCTCGGCGATCTCCAACGATTCGCGCATCGCCGCCGCCTGGATCGGCGATGGCTCTACGGCCGAGTCCGATTTCCATTCCGCGCTGGTCTTCGCTTCGACCTACAAGGCGCCGGTCATCCTCAACGTCGTCAACAACCAGTGGGCGATCTCGACCTTCCAGGGCATCGCGCGCGGCGGCTCCGGCACTTTTGCGGCGCGCGGCCTTGGCTTCGGCATTCCGGCGTTGCGCGTCGACGGCAATGACTATCTTGCGGTGCACGCCGTGGCGAAATGGGCGGCGGAGCGGGCGCGCGCCAATCTCGGGCCGACGCTGGTCGAATATGTCACCTACCGTACCGGCGCGCATTCGACGTCGGACGATCCGTCGGCCTACCGGCCGAAGGCGGAATCGGATGCCTGGCCGCTCGGCGATCCGGTCATCCGGCTGAAGAACCATCTTATCCACAAGGGCGTCTGGTCGGAGGATCGTCACACCCAGGCCGAAGCCGAGATCCTCGAAACGGTGATCGCCGCGCAGAAGGAGGCCGAGGGCCACGGCACGCTGCATGCCGGCGGCAAACCATCGACCCGCGACATGTTCGAAGGGCTCTACGAAGAGATGCCGCCGCATCTGAGGCGCCAGCGCCAGCAGGCGGGGGTCTGATCATGCCCAGGAAGACCATGATCGAGGCGATCCGCGACGCGCTCGACGTCTCGATGGGGCGCGACAACAAAGTCATCGTCTATGGCGAGGATGTCGGCTTCTTCGGCGGTGTGTTCCGCGCCACGCAGGGCCTGCAGGCGAAATATGGCCGCAGCCGCTGCTTCGACGCGCCGATCAACGAATCCGGCATCGTCGGCTCGGCCATCGGCATGGCCGCCTACGGCTTGAAGCCCTGTGTCGAGATCCAGTTTGCCGACTACATGTATCCGGCCTACGACCAGCTGACGCAGGAAGCGGCGCGGCTGCGCTACCGCTCGAACGGCGATTTCACCTGCCCGATCGTGGTGCGCATGCCGACCGGCGGCGGCATTTTTGGCGGCCAGACGCACAGCCAGAGCCCGGAAGCGCTGTTCACCCATGTCTCCGGCCTGAAGACGGTGGTGCCGTCCAATCCGCACGACGCCAAGGGTCTGCTGATCGCGGCGATAGAGGATCCGGATCCGGTGATCTTCCTTGAGCCGAAGCGGCTCTACAATGGCCCGTTCGACGGTCACCACGACCGGCCGGTGACGCCCTGGTCGAAACACGAGCTGGGCGAAGTCGCCGACGGCCATTACACGATCCCGCTCGGCAAGGCGGCGATCCGCAGGCAAGGAGCCGCGGTCACCGTGCTTGCCTACGGCACCATGGTCTATGTCGCGCAGGCGGCGGCCGAGGAAACCGGCATCGACGCCGAGGTGATCGATCTGAGAACGCTTTTGCCGCTCGACCTCGACACGATTGTCGCCTCGGTGAAGAAGACCGGCCGCTGCGTCGTCGTGCACGAGGCGACGCTCACCTCCGGTTTCGGCGCCGAGCTGGTCTCGCTGGTGCAGGAAAACTGCTTCTATCATCTGGAAGCGCCGGTGGCGCGGGTCGCCGGCTGGGACACGCCCTATCCGCATGCGCAGGAATGGGACTATTTCCCCGGCCCGGCGCGGGTCGGGCGCGCGCTTATCGAAACATTGGAAGCTTAGAGCGGGGAGGCCTGGTTGGGCGAACATATCATCAAGCTGCCCGATGTCGGCGAAGGCGTCGCCGAGGCCGAGCTCGTCGAATGGCATGTCAAGGTCGGCGACCTCGTGCGCGAGGACACGGTCCTCGCCGCCGTCATGACCGACAAGGCGACCGTCGAGATTCCGTCGCCGGTCGATGGCGAAATCCTTTGGCTCGGCGCCGAGATCGGCGACACGGTGGCGATCGGCTCGCCGATCGTGCGGCTGAAGGTGGCCGGCGAAGGCAATGTGAAGGCCGACGCTGCGCCTGCATCCGAGGAGAAAGCGCCGGCTGAGCCGGCCGAGGCAAAACCGGCGCCGGCCGCGCCGAAGGCGGCATCAAAGCCGACAGAGGCGCCGAAGACGACCGCCCCCGCGCCGAAGGCCACGCGCCCTGCCTCCGTTTCAGCCGCGCCGCGCGCGGAAGGCGAAAAGCCCTTGGCCTCGCCGGCCGTCCGGCTGCGCGCCAAGGAGGCCGGCATCGATCTGCGGCAGGTCGCGGGCAGTGGTCCGGCGGGGCGCATCAGCCATGAGGACATCGATGCGTTCGTCGCGCGCGGCCCGCAACTGGCCCGCGCGACCGGGCTTGACCGGAAGGACGGCGTCGAGGATATCAGGGTCGTCGGCCTGCGGCGCAAGATCGCCGAAAGGATGTCGCTGGCGAAGTCGCGCATCCCGCACATCACCTATGTCGAGGAGATCGACGTCACGGCCTTGGAAGAATTGCGCGCGACGCTGAACAAGGAGAAGCGCGGGGCCAAGGGGACCGAAAGGCCCAAGCTGACGCTGCTGCCTTTCCTGATGCGGGCGATGGTCAAGGCGATCGCCGAGCAGCCCAATCTCAACGCGCTGTTCGACGACGATGCCGGCATCATCCACCAGCACGAAGGCATCCATATCGGAATCGCCGCCCAGACGCCCAACGGGCTGGTGGTGCCGGTGGTCAAGCATGCCGAGGCGCGCAATCTGTGGGACTGCGCTGTCGAGGTCAACCGGCTGGCCGACGCGGCGAAGTCCGGCACAGCGACGCGCGAGGAACTGTCCGGCTCGACCATCACCATCACCTCGCTCGGCGCCATGGGTGGCGTCGCGACCACGCCGGTCATCAACTATCCGGAAGTGGCGATCATCGGCGTCAACAAGATCATGGTGCGGCCGGTATGGGACGGCACGCAGTTCATTCCGCGCAAGATGATGAACCTGTCGTCCAGCTTCGACCACCGCATCATCGACGGCTGGGATGCCGCGGTGTTCGTACAGCGGATCAAGGCGCTGCTCGAGACGCCGGCGCTGATCTTCGTGGATTGAGGGGGCGGAACGATCGAGATGCCGGCGGGACAGCGCCCCCCTCTGCCTTGCCAGGCATCTCCCCCACAAGGGGAGAGATCAGATGTCACCGCGGCTTTCGCCTATCTCCGACGCAGCAGGAATGGGCGGCGCTCCGAAGCTGCTGATCTCCCCCCTTGTGGGGGAGATGTCCGGCAGGACAGAGGGGGGCGCGAAGGATCGCGACCTATGTTCTCCAGGCCGCAACATAAGGTGCCATCATGAAAGAAATCTCCTGCAAGCTGCTCGTCATCGGCGCCGGTCCGGGCGGCTATGTCTGCGCCATCCGCGCCGGACAGCTCGGCGTCGACACGGTCATCGTCGAGGCAGGCAAGCCGGGCGGCACCTGCCTCAATGTCGGCTGCATCCCGTCCAAGGCGCTGATCCATGCGGCGGAAGAGTTCGAGAAGGTCGCGCATATGGCCGGCGGCAAGGATCCGCTGGGCATCAAGGTCGCCGCGCCGACGCTGGAACTCGCAAAAACCGTCGCCTGGAAGGACGGGATCGTTAGCCGGCTGAATAGCGGTGTTGCCGGATTGCTCAAGAAGGCCAAGGTCAAGACCGTGCAAGGCTGGGCGACGTTCCGCGACGGCAAGACGGTCGAGGTCGAGACCGAGACGGGCACGCAGGTGATCCGCGCCGAGACCGTGGTGATAGCCACCGGCTCGGCGCCGGTCGAATTGCCGTTCCTGCCTTTCGGCGGCCCGGTGATCTCGTCCACCGAGGCGCTGGCGCTGAGCGACGTGCCGAAGAAGCTCGCGGTCGTCGGCGGCGGCTATATCGGGCTCGAGCTCGGCATGGCTTTCGCCAAGATGGGCGCCAAGGTCACCGTGGTCGAGGCCTTGCCGCGCGTGCTGGCGCAATATGATGCCGAGTTGACCCGGCCGGTGCTGAAGCGGCTCGGCGAGCTCGGCGTCGAGATGATTACAGGAGCAAAGGCGAACGGATTGTCGACCAAGGGCGACGCGCTGCTGGTCGAGACATCAGACGGCAAGAATGCCAAACTCACCGCCGACAGCATCCTGGTGACGGTCGGGCGCAAGCCGCTGACCGAGGGCTGGGGCCTGGAGCAGATCGACCTCGACAAGGCGGGAAAATTCATCCGCATCGACGACCAGTGCCGCACCTCGATGCGCGGCATTTTTGCGATCGGCGACGTCACCGGCGAGCCGATGCTGGCGCATCGCGCCATGGCGCAGGGCGAGATGGTGGCCGAGATCGTCGCCGGCCACAAAAGAAGCTGGGACAAGCGCGCCATTCCCGCGATCTGCTTCACCGATCCGGAGCTGGTCACCGCCGGCCTGTCACCGGAAGAGGCGAAGGCGCTTGCCGGCGAGATCAAGATCGGCCAGTTCCCCTTCGCCGCCAACGGCCGGGCGATGACCAAGCAGGGCGAGGACGGTTTTGTGCGGGTCGTAGCGCGCGCGGACAACCACCTGGTGCTGGGCATCCAGGCGGTCGGGCAAGGCGTGTCGGAACTGGCTGCAGCCTTTGGTCTCGCGCTCGAGATGGGCGCGCGGCTGGAAGATATCGCCGGCACGATCCATGCGCATCCGACGCAGGGCGAAGGTTTCCAGGAAGCGGCGCTGAAGGCGCTCGGCCACGCGCTGCATGTTTGAGTCCGGCGCCGGTCGACCCCCACTCCGTCGAGCTACGCTCGACACCTCTCCCCCGATCGACGGGGGAGAGGAAAGGCGCGAACTTAGTCTGCCAAGCTCCTTTCCTCTCCCTCCGGAGGGGGGAGAGGTGGCGCCGCGAAGCGGCGACGGAGTGGGGGAAGGCGCTGCTCAGATGCGCTGCCGCTGACAACTACACATCACCACCCGGGCCTCAACCAGGGCCAGGCATCCGGCTTGAAATAGCAACCGCCCGGCGCCGGTCGACCCCCACTCCGTCGAGCTTCGCTCGACACCTCTCCCCCGATCGACGGGGGAGAGGAAAGGCGCCGCTCAACCCGCCAGCTTGCTCGCCATCTCGTGCTGGGCGTAGGCGCGGCCGAAGCGGTTGGCGAGGAAGGCGTCGAGGGCGATGTCTTCCTGGCGCACGAAACCCTTCGCCGGCAGCGAGCCGTCGGCCAGCATATCGAGCACGGCGCAGATGCCGGAAGCGGTGGTGATTTGGATGGCGCTGCGCACCAGATTGCCGACACGCTTGGAATAGATCTTGTTGGCGTAGGTCTCCTGCAGCAGCCGGCCGTTGCGGCGGCCCGAGACGGTGACGAAGACGATGACCACGTCCTGCAGCGTCGAAGGCAGCGCGCTTTCAAAGATGTCCTTCAGCACGTCGCGGCGGTGGCGCAGCCCCAGATCGTTGAGCAGCGCCTTCATGATCGCGGCGTGGCCGGGATAGCGGATGGTGCGGTAGTTCAGCGTGCGCACCTTGCCCTTCAGCGTCTCGGCGAGCGTGCCCAGACCGCCGGAGGTGTTGAAGGCCTCATAGGTGACGCCGTCGAGCGAGAATTCCTCGCGCTCCTCCAGCGGCGGCACTTCGATCAGCTCGCCCTCGACGATCGCCTCGCAGGGCTCGCAATATTCGTTGATGACGCCGTCGGTGCTCCAGGTGAGGTTGTAGTTCAGCGCGTTGGACGGATATTGCGGCAGCGCGCCGACGCGCATGCGAACGCTTTCCAGCGTGTCGAAGCGGCTGGCGAGATCGTTGGCGACGATCGAGATGAAGCCCGGCGCCAGGCCGCATTGCGGGATGAAGGTGCTTTTGGCGTCGCGCGCTAGCTCCTTGACGCGGCGGGTCGAGACGACATCCTCGGTCAGGTCGAGATAGTGCACGCCGGCGGCGGCGGCCGCCTCGGCGATGCGGGTGGTGAGGTGGAAGGGTGCGGCGCTCAGTACGGCGAATTTGCCGGCAAGCACTTTTTCGAGTTCGCCCGAAGTGGCGATATCGAGCTCCTGCGTCGCGACGCCGGCCGGCAGTTCGGCGGCGGCAAGCTGGGCGGCCGAGCGGTCGACCAGCGTGACGTGGTAGTCGCCCGTGGCGTTCAGCATTTCGGCGATGGTCGAGCCGATCTTGCCGGCGCCGACGACAACGATGTTCTTCATGATCAATTCCCCTGCCAATGCTGATTTCGATTTGGCGGGAATCTTCGCAGCTTGCCTGTCGAAAGGAAGCGTGGAATCTGGCAATATGGCGCCGAACTTCAAGCGATATGCCGAAAGGTTTCGTCGATTGATCAGTGAAGCCGAACAAGCCCTGCTTACCTTGTTGCGCGCCAATGCTCGCGCCTCGACCGCCGAGCTCGCGCGCCAGCTCGGCGTGTCGCGTACCACAGTGCAGAGCCGCATCGAGCGGCTGGAGCAGCGCGGCATCATCACCGGCTATGGGGTGAGGCTGTCGCCCGATTATGAGCAAGGGCTGGTCAAGGCGCATGTGCTGCTCACCGTGACGCCGAAGCTCGCCGACAAGGTGGTGCGCAGCCTGGAAGCGATGGCGCCGGTCCGCACGGTGCATTCGGTGAGCGGCAATTTCGACATGATCGTCATCGTCGACGCGCCGTCGATCCGGGATCTCGACGCGCTGCTCGACCGGATCGGCGCGATGGACGGGGTGGAGCGGACCTCGTCGTCGATCATCCTGTCGACGCGGGTGGATCGGTAGCAACGCCTCAGATGTTCGCGGGGCGGCGAAGCTGCCGATCTTCCCCCTTGCGGGGGAGATGGCCGGCAGGCCAGAGGGGGTTCGCCTCCCGTAGAGCGCCGACGCCTCCTTCGTCATTCTAGGGCGGAGCAAGGAGCGAAGCGACGCGCGCAGACCCTAGAATCCATGCCGTGACATTAGCCATAGAATGCAGCGGCCCAGAATAGCCGTTGGTAGTAGCGCCAGGTAAGATCGCCACGTGACAGGCTACGTCTACATGACCGCGAGCCAGAAAGGCGGCACGATCTATATCGGCGTCACCAATGATCTTGCTCGTCGGATGCCCGAGCACAAGACCGGCCAAGGCTCCGGCTTCACCAGCCGTTACGGCGTGCAGCGCCTCGTCTGGTACGAAGAGCATTTCGACGTCACCGACGCCATCCAGCGTGAGACATCATTGAAGCACTGGCCGCGCCAATGGAAGGTCGAATTGATCGAGAAGACCAATCCGGAATGGTTCGAGCTGTTTCGCGGCATCGGCTGGTGAGCGTTCTGGACCGTGGCGGCGCTCAACCGTCACGGCATGGATTCTAGGGTCTGCGCGCGTCGCTTCGCTCCTTGCTCCGCCCTAGAATGACGAAGGAGGCGCCGGCGCGAGGCCCCCCTCTCTGTCCTGCCGGACATCTCCCCCCTCAAGGCCCTCAAGGGGGGAGATTGGCAGCTTCGACGCTGGCACCTTTTCTGCAACATTGGTGATTGGCGAAAGCCGGCGTGACATCTGATCTCCCCCCTTGAGGGGGAGATGCCCGGCAGGGCAGAGAGGGGGGCGAAGGGACGCGACGCCCGTCATCTCGCTCGTGGTCTATCCCCTAAGCCCGCCGCCTTTCCGGCCCTTCGTCCAGCCAGGCCACATCCTCCGGCGTCAGCTTGATATCCAGCGCCTTGAGGCTGTCCTCCAACTCGTCCAGGGTGCGCGGGCCGATCAGCGGCACCGAGGGGAAGGGCTGCGCCAGCACGTAAGCCAGCGCGACATGGATCGGGCTCTTGCCGAGCTTTCGGGCCAGTTCGATGGCGCGGTCGCGGCGGCCGAAATTCTTTTCCGAATACCAGACCCGCACCAGCTCCTCGCTGTCATGCTTGTCGCGGCCGGCGCGGTCGGTGAAGAAGCCGCGGCCCTGGCTCGACCAGGCGAAGTTCGGCATCTGCCGCGCCGCCAGCCAGGCTTTCCAGGCGTCGGTCGACGAGGTGACGCAGCCGGCCCAGATCGGCTCCAGCATCTCGGCCAGCGAGAAATTGTTGGACAGCGCGCCGGGCTTCTGCCTGCCGTTCTTTTCGGCGTAGGCAATCGCCGCGTCCATGCGCTCCATCGTCCAGTTGGAGCCGCCGAACAGGCCGCGGATGCGGCCGGCCTTGGCCTCCGCGTCCATCGCATCGACGAATTCGCCGACCGGCACGTCCGGATTGTCGCGATGCATGAAATAGATGTCGACATGGTCGGTCTGCAGCCGGTCGAGCGACTGTGCCAGCTGCTTGCCGATGACGTCGGGATAGCAGAGCGGCGAATGCGCGCCCTTGGCGATGATCACCGATCGCGCACGCACGCCGCGATTGGCGAGCCATTGGCCAAGCAGCGTCTCGGTGTAGCCGGCGCCATAGACAAAGCCCGTATCGAACAGATTGCCGCCGGCCTCGAAATAGGCGTCGAGCAGGATCGAGCCGGAGGAGAAGCTGCGGAAATCCTCGAAACCCAGTGCCAGCCGCGAGACGGGCATCGACAGGCCGGGAATGTCACGCTTGCCGATGGCGGCGCCGTTGGTCCTTAGCCGCCGGCCGGAGATGGTGTTGACACGCTTAGCCGGCTTCTCGATCTCGTATTCGAGCCCGACAGCGGCGCGCCATCTGTCGAGGACGCGCAGCGTGCCGAGGCTGTCGGCCCAGGACATGCCGGGCCAGGCGAATTCCTGCCGTCCGGCGAGGATCGCCTCGCCGGCGGCATCGACCTCGAAGGAATAGAGGTGGCGGGTCTCGCCGAGGCTGATCACCTCGCGTGCGGTCCCGGACCGGATCACCTCGATCCGGCCCGGTCCGACATCGCGGTTGCCACCGGCGAACCAGAAATCGGGCACCTCGATGCGGCCTTTGGTGCCGAGGATGCGCAGCACATTGTCCTGGTCGAGCGAGATGCTGCAGGACACTTCAGCGACGATGCCGCCGGGGAAGTGCAGCAGCGCCGAGGCCCATTCGTCGACGCCGGACTGGCCGAGATGGGCGGCGCCCACAACCTTGTCGGGCTCGGCGAAAGGCTGGCCGATCGCAGCGCCCGCGATCAGCCGCGCCATCGATACAGGATAGCCGCCGACATCGAGGATGCCGCCGCCGGCGAGCTCGTTGGCGTAAAGCCGGTGCTCCGGCATGAAGCCCGGCATGGCGAAGCCGAAGCTCGACTTGATCATGCGCACATCGCCGACGGCGCCCGACTTGATCAGCTCGACCAGCTGCAGCGTCTGCGGATGCAGCCGGTACATGAAGGCTTCGCCGAGGAAGGTGCCGGCCTTGCGCGCCGCATGCATCATGGCGTCGGCTTCGAAGGCGGTCAGGGCCAGCGGCTTTTCGCATAAGACATGCTTGCCGGCCTCGGCAGCCTTGATCGCCCATTCGGCATGGCCGGGATGCGGGATCGAAATGTAGACGGCGTCGACGTCCTTGTCGGCAAGCAGCGCCTCATAGCCGTCGAGGATGCGCGCGCCCGGAAAGGTCTCGGCAAGCCCCGCTTTGCCCGGATTGCGGGCGCCGAGCGCCTCGAGCGTGCCGGTGCGCGACTGCGCCACGCCGCCGGCAAAGGATTTGGCGATGCTGCCGGGCCCGAGGATGCCCCAGCGGATTTTCTTGGATGAAGATGTCATATCAAATACTCCATGGGTCGCCGCCACGCCTGGCATGCCGGCAAAGAAAACTTGCGGGTCAGCGGATCCTTGCGCCCTTCTTGTCGAAGAGCAGCGCCCGTTCCGCCTTGATCGAGACCGTGAAATGGTCGCCGCTGGCGCGCTGGCGCGAGGCCTCGCGCTCGACGATCAGCTCCTCGGGTCCGGCATTGGCGTAGACATAGCTCACCGAGCCGAGATGCTCGGCGACGTCGGCCTTGACCGGGATGTCGCAATCGCCCTCGCCCGCCTCGAAGAAATGCTCCGGCCTGACGCCGAGCACGATTTCGGCATCAAGGGCGGGAAAAGCTTCGGCGAGCGGTTTGCGCAACCGCGCGCCGCCATGATGGACGAGTTCGACGATTGCCGCGCTGTTGGAGATCTCCACGACCTTGGCGCTGAGGAAATTCATCTTCGGCGAGCCGATGAAGCCGGCTACGAAACGGTTGGCCGGGTCGTCGTAGAGGTCGAGCGGCGCGCCGATCTGCTCGACATTGCCGGCCTTCAGCACGACGATACGGTCGGCCAGCGTCATCGCCTCGGTCTGGTCGTGCGTCACATAGATCATGGTGACGCCGAGCTCCTTGTGCAGGCGCGAGATCTCGACGCGCATCTGGACTCTTAGTTCAGCGTCGAGATTGGAGAGCGGCTCGTCGAAGAGAAAAACCTGCGGCTCGCGCACGATGGCGCGGCCGATGGCGACGCGCTGGCGCTGGCCGCCGGAGAGTTGCTTCGGCCGGCGTTGCATCAGTTCGTCGATGCGCAGGATTTCCGCCGCTCGGCTAACCCGGCGATTGGTGTCGGCCTTCGGGTTGCCGTTCATCCTGAGGCCGAAGGAGAGGTTCTGCTCGACCGTCATATGCGGGTAGAGCGCATAAGACTGGAAGACCATGGCGATGCCGCGCTCGGCCGGCTCGACATCGTTGATCACCTTGCCGCCGATGGTGATGTCGCCGCCGCTGATGTCCTCCAGCCCGGCGATCATCCTCAGCAGCGTGGACTTGCCGCAGCCGGAGGGGCCGACGAAGACGACGAACTCGCCGTCGGCGATGTCGATGTTGGCGCCGTGGACGACTTCGAAGACGCCGAAGCGTTTGACGACATTGGTGAGGGTGACGGCCGCCATTGCGCTCCTTCCTACTTGACCGCGCCGGCGGCGATGCCGGCGATGAAATGGCGCTGCAACAGCACGAAGACGATGAGCATCGGCACTGTCAGCATCACGGCGCCGGCCATGATGCCGCCCCACGAGACCTTGGTCAGGCCGATCAGCGTGCCGAGCGCCACCGGCGCCGTCATCGCGCCCGGCTGGCTGTTGATCAGCAGCGGCCACAGATAATTGTTCCACGAGGCGAGGAAGAGGATGATGGCCAAGGCCGCCAGCATCGGGCGGGCCAGCGGCATCGCCACGAACAGGAAGATGCGCCATTCCTTGACGCCTTCGACACGCGCAGCGTCGAACAGTTCGGCCGGCATCATCGAAAAGGCCTGGCGCATGAAGAGGACGCCCAGCGAATTGAACAGCGGCGGCACGATCAGCGCGATCCAGGTGTTGGCCAGAGCGAAGTCGCGCGCCACCATGATGAATTGCGGGATGAGCACCACCGCGTAGGGCAGCGTGATGGTGCCGAAGATGATCGCCACCACCGCGCCCTTGCCGTGGAATTCGTAGCGCGCCAGCGCCCAGCCGGCCATCGAGGTGAGCAGCACCGAAAGGATCGTGTAGGTCACCGCGACCGAGACCGAGATGCCGATGGCGCCGATGAAATTGGTGTCGCGCTGCAGGTTGGCGACATTGTCGAGGAAATTGTCGTGCGGCAGAAGCTCGATGCCGGGGCTGAAGATGCCGTTGTCGGGCATGGTGGAGAACACCACCATCATCCACAGCGGAAACAGCCAGACCAGCGCCAGCGGCGTCAGGAAAAGATGCAGCGCAATGACGCGCCCGAGCCTTGCCTGCGAGCGCGAGGTCATTTCGGCTCCCTCATCAGCCAGAGCTGCACCAGGGTGATGGCGATGGCGAGTCCGGCTATGGTGTAGGCGACGGCGGAAGCGTAGCCGAAATTGAGCGAGCGGAAGCCCTGGCGATAGAGCAGCAGGCCGAGCGTCTCGGTGCCGCCGCCAGGGCCGCCGCGCTCGGTGATCAGGAACGGCTCGGTGAAGAGCTGCATGGTGCCGATGATCGACAGCACGGCGCAAAAGACGATGACCGGCTTCAGCAATGGCAAGGTGATGTAGAAGAATTGCTTCAGCCTGCTGACGCGGTCGAGTGTCGCCGCCTCGTAGACGTCCTCGGGGATAGACTGCAGGCCGGCCAGGATGATGATGGCGTTGTAGCCGGCCCAGCGCCAGGTCACGGCGATCATAATCAGCGCCATGGCCGGCGTGACGTTGGAGAACCAGTCGATCTTGGGCAGGCCGACGCTGTTCAAGAGCTTGTTGACGATGCCGAAATCGAGGCTGAACATCAGCCGGAAGACGGCCGAATAGGCGACCTCGCCGACCACCACCGGGGCGAAGAAGGCGAAGCGGTAGAGGCCGCGCGCCTTGAGCAGCGGCGAGTTCAGCAGCACCGCCATGACGATCGCCAGCGCAATCATCACCGGCACCTGGATGACCAGGATCAGCAGCGTGTTCTTCAGCGCATTGTAGAAGGCGGGGTCGCCGATCAGGCGGCCCCAGTTGAAGGCCGGCGCGAAGCGCCACGGCACGGTGCGCGTCGCCTGGAAAGAGATCAGGAAGGACGAGATGATCGGCCAGATCCAGAAGATGGCGAAGATCAAAAGGTAAGGCGTGAGGAAGCGGTACGCGGTGGCGTTCTGCGTGCGCATCGTCTTCCTCCTTTCTCTTGTCTTTTCCTTCTCCCCTTGTGGGAGAAGGTGGCCGCGCAGCGGCCGGATGAGGGGTGTTCCAGGGAAAGCCGACGTCTCACTCCGCTGAAGCACCCTGTCTTGGCGCTGCGCGCCAATCCACCTTCTCCCACAAGGGGAGAAGGGGCTAATCGCCTACCTCACCGGCAAACCAGTCGCAGCGGCGATCTGCTTGGCGGCGTCGTCGAGCGCGGCCTTGGCGTCGGGGTAGCCGCTGGCCAGATATTTGGTCTGCACGGCGCGCATGATGATCTCGGCGTCGCTCTGGAACTGCGTGCCGCGGCTCGGCACCACCTTGGGCAGCGTCGCCAGGATATCCTTCCAGACCGCCTGGTCGCCCCAATAGGGCTGCCCTTGCGCGACATAAGGGTCGTCGAGCGCCGAGATCAGCGAGGGCACCAGGCCGAAATCCTTCAGCATGGTGATCTGGCCCTCATTGGTCTCCAGCGTATATTTCAGGTAGGCGTAAGCCGCCTCCTTGTTCTTGGAGGCCGAGGTGATGGCCAGCGACGAGCCGCCAAGATTGGCGGCGCGCGGGCCGTCGGCGGTCAGGCTCGGCATCAGATAGACGCCCCATTTGCCGCTCTCCTTCGGCGATTCGGTGCGGATCGTGCCTTCATACCAGCCGCCATAGACCTGGCTGGCGACGGTGCCGGCGGTGTTGTTGGTGATCTTGGTGGACCAGTCGGCCGACGACACGATGCCGGCGTCCTTCATCTCCTTGACCTTGGTCAGGGCGTCGACGCATTTCGGCTCGGCCACGGTGATCGACTGGCCGTCCTCGGCAAAGTAACCGCAGCCCTGCTCGTTGGAGATCATGCGGAAGAATTCGGTGTCGCCGTTGAAATCGGCATTGGTCATCGACACGCCCGGATTGGCGGCCTGGATCTTCTTGCCGGCGGCGATGAAATCGTCCCAGGTCTTGATCGAGGCCGGGTCGACGCCCCCCTTCTCGTAGAAGTCGCGGCGGTAGAAGACGGCCACCGGGCCGGAATCCCAAGGCATCGCGTAGGCCTTGTCGCCGACTTCGAGCTCGGTGCGCTTGAAGTCGGGGAATTTCTTCTGGTCCTCGGCGCTGTAGCCCAGCGTGTGCAGGTCGACGAAGCAGTCCGGGAACTGGCTCCAGTAATTCTCCGCCTCGCCGTTCTCGATCGAGACGATATCGGGCAGGCCGACGCCGCCGGCGGCGCAGCCGGCGATCGATTTGTCATAGGTGGGCTGGTTGCCGAGGTCCTGAACCGTGACCTTGATGTCGGGGTATTTCTTGTTGAAGCCCTCGACCGTCGCCTTCAACGACGAGGCGGCGATGTTCCAGCTCCAGATGGTGATCTCGCCGGACTGCGCCAGGGCCGGGCCGGAGCCCAGGGCAAGCATAAGCGCGGCGCAGGTCAGTGTAGTGCGCATTGAAATCCTCCCATTTCATTTGCTCTCTCACTGTGAGCGTGGCTAGACTATGCGGCGCGGAAGGCTTGTCCCCGTCGAAGGGAATAAGAAGTTGGCGGAAAGTAAGATGCCGGGGCGTCCATTCTACCAGCCTGGCGCGAGCAGCGTCGAAGGACTGCCGCTTGTTTTGCAGATGTTCCACAACCACCCGTTGGTGATGCTGAAGCCGCACTGGCACGCCCAGGTCGAGGTGAATTTCATCGTTCAAGGCAGCGTGCATTACCGCATGGCCGAGCACGAGATTGCGCTGTCGGCCGGCGAGATGTGCCTGTTCTGGGGCGGCCTGCCGCACCAGATGGACGACCTCTCCGACGACGCCGTCTATGCCGGCGCGCATCTGCCGCTGGTGCATTTCTTCCGCCTGCATCTGCCGGCCAACATACGCCATCGGCTAATGACCGGCGCGACCCTGGTGACCAACGCCACCGACCAGTCGGACAACGACAATTTCAAGCGCTGGAACGAATATGCGCGCTCGGGCGATCCGGCCAGGGCCGAGCACGCCGTCAACGAGCTGCTCTTGAGGCTCGAGCGGGTGCGCTTCGAGCCCTACCGCCTGGTGCCAGGAGCGGCCGCCGGGCAAGGCGCAGGCAATCCCTTCGACCAGCAATCCTCGCGCAATGTCGGGCGCATGTGCGATTACATCGCCGAGAATTTCCTCTACGACATCGACTGCGTGACCATTGCGGCTGCCGCCGACATCCATCCCAAATACGCCATGAGCCTGTTCAAGAAATCGACCGGCATGACGCTCAACGAATATGTCAATCTGCTGCGCCTGAGCTACGCGCAGGCGCTGTTGATGCATGAGGACGCCAATGTGCTGAGGGTCGCCATGGAATCGGGCTTCGGCTCGCTCAGCGCCTTCAACAAATCCTTCCGCAAGCTTGCCGGCATGTCGCCTTCCGATTTCCGCCGGGCGGGCGCCGCGCGGTAGTATCGCCGAATGGCGTCGCCGGCAGGGAGAACCCTGCCGGCGTGTCGTGATTGTCGGTTCAGTTGGCCGGTTGGACGGCCGAAACCATGAGCTTGCCGGCCTTGGCGGAATAGGTGACGGTGACCTTTTCGCCGACCTTCAGGGTCTCAACCTCGATGTCTTCGGGCAGGGCAAAGGTCTTGCCGTCGCTCAGCGTGAAGGAATCGCCCTTCTTGTCGACGCTGGCGATGGTGCCGCTGGCTGCCTTGGCATAGGCCCCGGTCGCGGAGGCGAGAGCCACGATCGCTGCGACTGCGATGACGGATTTTTTCATCTTCTTTCCTTTCTTCTGTGAGGTTGCTGGCCCGAACCTCGTCGGGCCGCGCTCCCGATCCGGCGGGAACGGCACAAGCCTAGAGACCGGAGTTTTCGTGCGGCTGGCGGGGGCTATACAAATGCGTAAGGCGGCCGGACGCGGGCTCCGCCTGCCTCAGGCATCTGGAACTCGCACGGCCGGAAGGCTGATTGTCACGCCGAGACCCGGGTTGCGGTCCTCGAGCGTTATTGCCGCCCCATGCAGGTCGGCCACCGCCTTGACCAGGCTCAAGCCCAGGCCGCTGCCCGGCGTCGTGCGGCTCGCATCCAGCCGGTAGAGCCGGCGGAACACCTTTTCGCGCTCTTCGGCGGGGATGCCCGGACCATTGTCGCGGACATGGACGAGGACGTGGCTGCCTTCCCTGGTCACCGAGAGCTCGATCGCGGTGCCCGGTGGGCAATGCCTGAGCGCGTTCTCGACCAGATTGGCGAGCATCTGCATCAGCAGGTCGCGGTCACCGTGAATATACCATTTCGTACCCGGAATAATCCCTGTGGACAAGGACTTGCCGTCATCCTCGGCGACGTCGGCATAGACCTCGCCGATGGTCTCGACGACCGGGCCGACATCAAGGTCGACGAAGCGAGCCTTGCGGGCGCCGGCTTCGATTTGGGCGATGCGAAGCAAAGCGTCGAAGGTGCTGTTTATCTGCTGGCTCTCAGCGCGGGCGTCGGTCAGCTCGGTCGAGACGTCCTCGCCCGACACCGTCTTGTCGGCGGCCGATTCCAGGATCATCTGCAGCCGGTTGAGCGGCGTCTTGAGGTCATGGGCGATGTTGGCGCTCACTTCGCGCATGCCGTCGACCAGCGCCGACAGGCGCTCGAGCGCCGCATTCACCTGGGCCGAGACGGCGTCGATGTCGTCGCCGCTGCCGATCAGCGGAATGCGCGCATCGAGACGACCATGCGAGACGTCGACCATGGTGCTGGCGATGCCGTCGAGGCGCCGCTGGACGCGCGAGGCAAGCACGGCGCCGCCGACGATCGCCAGGACGGTGATGAAGAGCGTGGCCCAGCCGAAGCTCATCAGCACGATCCTTTCCAGATCCTCGGTTTCCGAAAGCGAGAAGGCGACCGTCAAATTGTTGTCGCCGACCACGCCCGAATAGGCGCGATATTCGGTGTCGGGCGGCACACCCGGCAAATTGGCGGCGAACATGGAAAAGCCGTCCGGCAGCGCGGCGGCGGTGAAATCCCCGGCAAGGCGGTTGCCGTCCTTGTCGGTGAGGGAAAAGATCTCGTCCTTGTCCTGGCTGAACTGGGCATGGTCCCTGACCGTGGAGACGAGATCCTCTTCGTCGCTCTCGGCATAGGTCGCGGCGATCAGCGAATAGGTCTCCTTGATCGATTGATCGAGCTGCCTGGCGAGCGAGGCGCTCATCAATTGATATACGATCGCGCCGGACAGGATGAAGGCCAGCAGGAACAGAAAGGCGAAGGTCAGCGCCAGCCTGAACGGCGTGCTGCGCAGCAGGCTGGAGCGTGTCTCGCTCATGCGATCGCGGTGGGTCGCCCCGCACATGCGGCCGCGAGATCAGGCCGGGACATGCAGGCTGTAGCCGGTGTTGCGCACGGTGTGGATCAGCGGCACGTCGAAAGGCCTGTCGACCTTGGCCCGCAGCCGGCTGATATGCGTTTCGACGACGCTGGTCTTGGGGTCGAAATGAAAATCCCAGACTCGCTCCAGAAGCATGGTGCGGGTGATGACGCGGCCCTCGCCGCGCATCAGCACCTCGAGCAGGCTGAACTCGCGCGGCTGCAGGTCGATCGGCTGGCCCTGCCTGGTCACGCGGCGCAGGATCAGGTCCATTTCGAGGTCGGCGACGCGCAAAGCCGTCTTCTGCTCCTGCGCCGCCGGCCGGCGGCCGAGCGCATGGATGCGGGCAAGCAGCTCGGAAAAGGCGAAGGGCTTGACCAGATAGTCGTCGCCACCCGCTTCGAGGCCCTCGACGCGGTCGTCGACGCCGCCGATGGAGGTCAAGAAAATGGCCGGCGTGCGGATACCGGCGGCGCGAACCGCCTTGATCATCGACAGGCCGTCGAGGCCGGGAACCATGCGGTCGGCGACGATCACGTCATAGGCGTTGCGGGTCGCGGCGAAGAGGCCGTCATGGCCGTCGCGCAGCAAGTCGCAGACATGGCCGGCCTCGGTCAGTCCCCTGACGATGTAGTCGGCGGTTCTCGGATCGTCTTCAACAAGCAGAAGTCGCATCGCCCCGTGCTGTCCTTGCCGCCTCAACCTCACCGGCATGGTAGCGCCGGCTGCGGCTTTTTCTTGGCCGGTCTATCTGTTCGTTTGACGCGGTTCCTGACGGAAATCCCGCGCCACCCGTTGCTGGAATTGCTCTAACCATCTGTTTTTAAGCGCTGCCGGAGCGAAGGCCGCAACACATTTTTGCGAGAAGCGTTTTAGTCGAGGAGCGCCTGTTCGTCTTCGTCGATCAGGTTCCTCAGGGTCATATAGAGAACGATGACCACGATGCAGCCGAGAAAGGTCAGGCTGGTGGCGGTGGTGCCGAAGCCCATGCCGCCATACTCGACCGGTTGCGATAGCAGGTCGCCGAAGGAGGCACCGAACGGCCGGGTCAGGATATAGGCGAGCCAGAAGGCGAGGATAGAGTTCAGGCCGAGGAAGAACCAGGCGAGCGCGATCGCCGCGATGACACCGCCGAAGATCACGCCGGTGGTGAGATAACCCATCTCGAAACGCTCGGCCACCAGATCACCGGCGGCCGTGCCGAGCGAGAAGGTGAACAGGATCGCCAGCCAGTAGAAGATCTCGCGCCTGGTGGTGAAGATGGTGTGGATCGAGAGCGTCTTTTCGCTGGCGTACCAGGCCGCGAAAGTCAGTGCGAGGGCGGCCGAGAAGACGATCGTCGTCGTCTCCAGCCGCACGCCGAAATTGTCGACGAGGTTGTCGGTGACTAGGGTACCGACGACGCTGATCAGCACGACCGCGAGCCAATAGGCCCAGGGCACGTAGCGCTTCCGCGCGAACTGCAGGACAAGCGCGACGGCCAGGATGCCGCTCATGATCAAGGATGTCGCGGTAAGGCCGAGGCCGAGATTGACGGCCAGGTAGTCGGCCGCTGTCTCGCCCATGGTCACCGCCATGATCTTGATCAGCCAGAAATCGATGGCGACGTCCGGAACGCGGTTCAATTCGGACTCGCGTGCGTGGCTTGCTACGGTCATGGCGATATCCATTTCCGGTTCCTCCGTCGCTTACTTGCCAAGAATCTTCATAGCCTGGGCGAAGAAGTCGTCGGCGCGCTTGTCGTCGTCGGCGTTGCAACGCTCGATGCCCTTCGTCTCCAGTTCGGAAACCTTGTTCTTGTCGGCATCGTTAGGTGTCGCCTTGGCCTCGGCGGCGCGCAGGTCCTTCAACGCGGTCTCGCAAGGCGTCGGAGCGGCAACGGCCGAAGCCAAGGGAACGATGATCGCGGTAGCGGCAAAGGCGAAAGCAAGGGCAAATTTGTTCATGGCATTATCCCGAGGTTGATGATCCATTCGCCGCCCGAAATCGCGTTTGGCGGCGATCGTCAGGCTAGACGGGCGAATTCACCGCGGCCTGTCCGCGCGCTTACAAATTCGTAAGGTCGGCCAAAAACCTCCACCGGGCCTCGTCATCGCGCGGCGGAACAGCTAGAAGCCTCGGCGCCCCTGTCGGCGCCGGAGCGTGAGAAGAATGGCCTATACGTCCCTCAAATCGGCGCCGAAGGCGTTCGACCAGCACAAGCGCCTGATCGTCGTGCAGGCGGCCGCCGTGCTTGCCGTCATCCTGCTCCTGTTCAGCAAGCCGGCGCTGGCCGAAGGGTCGGACGGGCACGAAATCGTCGAGACGATCGGGTTCGCGATGGTGCTGATCTGTTTCCTTGGCCGGCTGTGGAGCATCCTCTTCGTCGGCGGCAGGAAGAATGACGAGCTGATCATGTCCGGTCCGTTCTCGATGACCCGCAACCCGCTCTATTTCTTCTCGACCGTCGGCGCTGCCGGCATCGGCCTGATGTTCGGCTCGGTGCTGGCCGCCGCGATGCTCGGGCTGGCGAGCTTCCTCGTCTTCCGCTTCACCGCGCGCAAGGAGGCCGAATACCTCGCCGGCAAGTTCGGTGCGGTTTACGCGGCCTATGCCGACCGCACGCCGCGCTTCTGGCCGAATCCGCTGCTTTACCGCGACGAGGCGCAATGGCTGTTTTCGACGCGCGCGCTGCGGAACACGTTCCGCGACGGGCTCTATTTCCTGGCGCTGTTCCCGGTCATCGAGGCGGTCGAGTATTTCCGCCTCAGCGGGGACTTGCCGACGCTTTTCACCGTTTATTAGGTCTCCGGCGCGGATTTGGCCGGCGGCTATGCTTTGCCTTGGCAGGCGGCATGCTTTGAGATTGTCTGAAGCGCCCATCGCGATCGTCATCCTTTGGCGGAGCAAGGAGCGAAGCGACGCGCGCAGACCATAGGATCCATGCCATTACTTTGAAGCGTCACAACGGTGCAGAATTCTGCCTCGCTGCATTCCACGGCTGAGGGCACGGCATGGATTCCAGGGTCTCCGCGACGCCGCTTCGCGGCTGCTCCGCCCTGGAATGACGAAGCTGGGAAGCTTCCGCCAATCTCCAGCGTTACGCGATCAGCGCGCCCTGCCGCGCGCGGCGCGGCGCGTGCTCTGCAGAAGAATTGCCAGGCAGCCGGCGAGAAGCAGCCAGCCGCCGGCGAGCGGCGGCAGCCCCAAGAACTTCACTGCGGCGGCGATCAGTGCAATGAGGATCAGCGCCAGCAGCGCCAGGCTGCCGTCGTCGACGAACATGCCGACGAGCTCCTTGAAGACAAGACGGATCATGGTCATCGGGCGACTCCTGCGGCGGGCGTCGGATAGGCGCCGCGCAGCCAGCGCACGATGGCGAAGGATGCGGCGGCAATGATGGCGAAGATGGCGAGCAGAGCGAGGTCGGCGCCCGGCCACTCGGCGCCAAGGCCTTCACCCGTCCAGAACACGCCGAAGCTGGTGAGCATCAGCCCGACGACGAATTTCAGGGCGTTTTCCGGCACGCGCGCCAAAGGCCGGTGCACGGCGAGGCCGATCAGCGTCACCAGCACGAAGGCGGCCAGCGCGCCGAGGCCGGCATAGAGCGTCTGGCCATGCGCGGCGCCGACGGCGATGACGATGAACACCACTTCGACGCCTTCGAGCAGCACCGCCTTGAACGACGCGACGGCCGCCAGATAGTCGGCGCGGCGGTCATCGGCCTGCCGCTGCAGCGCGGCCGTCTCCTTGGAAAAGGCCTGCTCCTCGTCATGCAGCGCGATGACGCCGACGCTGCGCAGGATCGCCTTCCTCAGCCAGCGCATGCCGAACAGGATCAAAAGCACGCCGACGACGAATTGCAGGACGGTGATGGGAACGAGCGCCAGCAGCGGTCCGAACGCCAGCACCAGCGCCGCCAGCACGGCAAGCGCCAGCGCCGCGCCGGTCAGCGCCGGGCGCCAGCTGCGCGTCACGCCGACGGCGAGCACGATCGTGAAGGCTTCGACCACCTCGACGAAGGAGGCCAGGAAAGAGGCCGTCACGGTGGAAAGTATGGGTGTCAGGCCATGCATGCAGGCATCCTATAGTTCGGAATCATCAGTTGGCGAGAACGATACAGCGTTCGGGCGGCAGCGAGAACGCCAGCGAGGAGCCGACCGGCGGCGCTTCCGGCCAGTCGAGGCGGACACGCTGCGGGCCGAGTTCCACCGCCAGCCGCCAGCAGCGGCCCTGGAAGGCGCTCGACAGCACTTTGCCCTGCAGCCGGTTGCCGGGATGCGCCTCGGCCGGCCGTGCGTCTTCCGGCCGGATCACAAGCATGCCGTCGCCTGATTTCGCCCCGGGCGTGCGCAGGCTGTCGGCGGCGGCGCCCCGCACGCTGAACAGCCCGTCGCGCACGGTGCCGGGCACCACCGAAAAGCCGCCGATGAAGCCGGCGACGAAGGAATCGGCCGGCTGCTCGTAGATCGCCCTCGGCGTGTCGAACTGGGTGATGCGGCCGTCGCGCATCACCGCGATGCGATCCGAAACGGCCATGGCTTCGGCCTGGTCATGCGTCACATAGATGACGGTGGCAGCTTCGCGCCGCACCAGCTCCATCATCTCGATGCGCATGTCCTCGCGAAGCGCTGCGTCGAGATTGCTGAGCGGCTCATCGAACAGCATCAGCGCCGGCCGCGCCGCAAGGCAGCGGGCGATGGCGACGCGCTGCTGCTGTCCACCCGACAGTTCCGAGGGGTAGCGATCGCGATAGGGTGCGAGCCGCGCGACCTCCAGCGCATGGCCGACGCGGACGGCGATCTCCGGTTCGGCGAGCCGCTGCGCGCGCAGCCCGAACGACAGGTTGCCCGCCACCGTCATATGCGGCCACAGCGCGTAGTCCTGGAACACCATGCCGATCCTGCGCTTTTCAGCGGGCAGGACGGATCGTTCGCTCCAGACGACACGGTCGCCGAGCGCGATCGTGCCGCTGTCGGGGTCGACCAGCCCGGCAATGCTGCGCAGCAGCGTGGTCTTGCCGGAACCGCTCGGGCCGAGCAGCGAGACCACCTCGCCGGCCCTGATGGCGAGGTCGAGGTTGCTGAGCACGGCGCGCCCGCCGAGCGACTTCGAGATGCCGGCGCAATGGAGCGAAGCGGTCATGCCGGCCCTCCCGACGCGGCCGAAGTGCCTTGCGGCCGGCCAAATGCAATGAAGCGCTTGAGCGGATACCAGATCAATGCCGCGGCGCCGCCGGCGGCGGCCATGGCGGCGAGCGCGATGGCGCAGGCCAGCCCGTCGCGGTCATGGCTGAACAATTTCAGGATGAGCGTCGGCGCCGGCGGACCGCTTTGCGGGATCAGCATCTGCGACATCGGCAATTCGAACACGGTGCGGATGAAGGTAAGCAGGAAGGCCGTGACGACGCTGAGCAGGATCAGCGGCAAGGTCACCGAGATGAGACGCCGGACCGCGCCGACGCCGGAGATCCGCGCGGCGTCGGTCAGGCTCGGCGCCAATTGGCCGACGGCCGAGAGGATGACGACCAGGCAATAGGGCAGCGCCGCCGCGACATAGCCCATGACCAGCAGCGAGCCGTCGCCGTAATGCGGGAACGGCCAGTCGCGGAAACCGGGCAGCCGGTTCCAGACCAGGATGTAGCCGAAGCCGAGCACGATGCCGGGGATCGCGACCGCGCCGAGCGACAGGCCAAGCACCGCAGTGCGCATGACAGGGCTCGAACGATCGAGCTGGGCCGAAAGCAGCAAGGCCAGCGTGCTGGCGATGACCGCCGCAAAGCCGGCGTAAAAGAGGCTGCGCATGAGCCCTTCATTGGCCGCCGTGTGCAGGCTAAGCGCCGCGCCGAGATTGGCGAGGGTGAAATTGTCCGGCGCCAGACCGTTGCCGAGCGTGCTGGTGAGCGCCCGCACCGCGATGGCGCCGAGCGGCAATATGAGCGCGAGGAAGGCGACCAGCAGTGCCATCGCAAAAGCGAGCCAGCGCCAGGCGCCAAGCCGATAGCGCCGGGCCGGCCTGGCCCGTCCGGAAATCAGCCGCGGATCGGCGCGGCGGCGCAGCAGCCTGTCGGCCACGACGACGAGCAGAACCAGCGCCAGCAGCACCAGGGCCTGCGCGCCGGCGGCAGGGAAGTCGACGGGATAGTCGCTCGCCGCGGCATAGATGCCATAGGTCAGCACGCCGAAGCTCGACATCCTGGCAATCGTCGAGGCCAGGCCGAAATCGGAGAGCACTTCGGCGAAGGTGGCGATGAAGCTCAGCACGATCGCCGGCGCCAGCAACGGGCCGTTGACGCGCAGCCAGATCCTGAGCGGCCCGGCGCCCGACAGGCGCGCGGCGTCCTCCAGCTCGCTGCCGAGCCCCGCCAGCGCGCTGCCGATGATGAAAGCCGCGAGCGGGAAGAGGCTCAGCGTGTGCACGAAGACCAGGCCGGCCAGCCCGAAGAAGGAAGCGCCGAGCCAAGGCGGCAAAAGGCCAAGCTGCGCCAGGTAGCCGCCGGACGACATCAAGAGCACCCAGGCCAGCGCCTTCAGATAGGACGGCGTCAGGAACACCAGCCAGGGCACCAGCGAAAGCGGGCCGCGCAGCGGGATGTCGCAACGCTGCACCAGCACGGCGAAGGCGCCGCCGAGCATGGTCGTCGTCAGGGCCGCAAGCAGGCCGAGCTCCAGCGAATGCAGGATCGAGCCGGCGATATAGGGTGAGGAGAAGACGCGCGCGAGCGGCTCGGCGCTGAAGAGGCCTTGCGCGCCGTCGACCGCGAACAGCCCAGGCACCACGGCCTGCAGCAGCACGAGCGCCAGCGGCAGGCCGATCAGCAGAGCGAAGACGGCATAGACCGCCAGTGGCCCGCCAAGGCGCGCCAGCGCGGGCAGGCGTCCGCGCGCCCACCCGCTCGAGCCGATGCCGCCGACGGCGGCGGCGGCATCGAATTTCTGCACCATCGTCATTGCCAGGCGAGCGCGGTCACTGGACGAACTTTTCCTTGTACCACTGCTTCCACTCCGTCTCGTGCGCCGAGGCCGTCGCGTCGTCGAGATGGGTGTAGGCGATGCTGGTCTCGCGGCCGGGCTTGGGGTTCACGCCCTTGACGATCGGAATGTAGAAGAAGTCGGTGTCGTCGCCGTTCTGCATCGCGGCCTGACCATCGGCGCTGGTGACGAATTCGATGAACTTGCGCGCGGCATCCATATGCTGCGTCCTGGCGCTGATGCCGAGGCCCTGCGGCAGCGAGACCGAACCCTCGCTCGGATAGACGGCGACGACAGGCTCGCCGGCGGCGATCTTGGAGAAGATGGCGCTGTCCTGGTTGATGCCGACCGAGGCGTCGCCGGTCAGCACCGCCTTGTTGACCTTGCCGCCGCTGGAGAGCCCCGAGAGCGACTTGTTGGTCAGCGTCTTGGCGAGCAGCTCCTTGCCGGCATCGACGCCGTTGGTCTGGAACAGGCCGGCAAGCCACTGATAGGCCGGGCCGGAGAGGTTCGGGTCCTTGGCGGCGACGCTGCCGGCGAAGCCCTGCAGGTCGGCCCAGGATTTCGGCATCTTGTCGGCCTTGACCTTCTTGGTGTTGACCTCGATCGCGGTGGTGCTGGTGCCGGTCGGCAGGAAGGCGTGGCTCTGCGGGATCAGCGACTTGCCGAGATCGGTCCAGGCGATCTTGTCGAATTCATCGGCCGGCACCGGCTGCAGCACGTGGTCGGCCGCCATGCGCTCCATCACGGCGGAGCCGTCGAGCCAGACGATGTCGAATTGCGGGTTATTGCCTTCAGCTGCGATCTTGCCCAGCGTTTCGCCGGTGCTGCCGGGCTCGACGATGTCGACGGTCAGCCCGGTCTTGGCCTGGAAGGCCTTGGCGACCGGACCGGCAAAGTCGAGCGCGTCATAGAGCACCAGATCCGCGGCGCAGGCCGGCGCGGCGATGGATAGAACCGTCAAACTCAACGCAAGTCCAAGCGTTGTCTTTATAGTCATCTCGCTCTCCTGTTGTTTCGAGAAGGCAAAGTAATGCCAATTGTATAGTATACCTCTTTAACTGACATTTTTATGTCAGCGGCATTTACTTCTTGCGCGTCCCGCGTTTTATCCATGCCTTGTCGATCGCGCCGCGCAGGCCGCTCAACCGGTCCAGGCTGTCGAACGCGGTCTCGCCGGCCTTCGCCGCCAGGGCGATGATCATTGCCTCGATGAGCACCATGGTGCCGCCATGGGTGGCGAGGTGGTCGGCCTTGCCGCGCGGGACCGGAAGCGTCGCAGCCACCTTGTCGGAGACGAGCGGCCCGAGATTGTCGCTGATCAGCACCACCGGCACGTCATGCAGGCCGGCCTGGTCGAGGACGATCTCGACCTCGCGGTAAAGCGGTGCGTAGGCCATCATCAACACGGCATCGCCGCTTTCCAGCCACAGCAGGCGGTCGGCAAGCGCCACGCCCGACACGGAAAGCGCGCTGCTCGGCAGGCCGATCCTGTTGAATTGCAGGGCCGCGTATTCGGCCATGGCGCCCGAGGGGCCGATGCCGAAGATGTGGCGGCGACGGGCGGCGGCCAGGAGATCGACGGCGTTGGCGAAGGCCGCTTCCATTCCGGGCAGCTTCAGCGCTTCAAGCGCGCTTTCATGGAGGCCGACGACATGGCGCAGCGCCGCGGCGCTGTCGCCGCCGGTCTCCTGCAAGGTGCGGGCCAGCCGCCTGCCGGGAGAGGCCGTGCCGGTCAGGTCCGCGAGCAGCACCTGGCGCAGCGCCGACAGGCTTTCGAAGCCGAGCGAGCGGGCGGTGCGCACCACGGTCGCGTCGCTGGCGCCGGCAAGCGCGGCGATCTCGGCCGCCGATCCTAACAGCACCGCCTGTTTCTGGCCGACGAAGAAACGTGCCATGCGCTGCTCGGCCGGCGGCAGGGTTTCGAAAGCTGCCTCGACGCGATCGTCGAAAGCGCTCGGCCTGTCTTCGGGGTCGTCGGATGTCATGATGGTCGGCCATTCGCCAAGAGGTTCTGTAGCAATCGCTACGGCACCGACACTCCGAAATGTTCATTACATCCGTGTGACAACGCCAGCCGTGGATCACGGGACCGATCGGCGCGCTGGGGGCCTTACCCGTTGACGGTCTGTATCCGTTCGGTGTCCGTTGTATCGCGGCACTGCCTTGGCTATTTGCTGGAGCAACAAGGAGTTCGAGCGGTCGATGAGCCGCTCCAGCAGGAATGGAACCATGAAGAAGATCGGATTTCTGTCGTTCGGGCATTGGTCGCCCTCGCCGCAATCGGGCACGCGCTCGGGCGCCGACGCGCTGCTGCAGTCGATCGACCTCGCGGTCGCGGCCGAGGAGCTCGGCGCCGACGGCGCCTATTACCGCGTCCACCATTTTGCCCGGCAGCTCGCCTCGCCGTTTCCGCTGCTTGCCGCGGCGGGCGCCAAGACCCGCCGTATCGAGCTCGGCACCGCCGTCATCGACATGCGCTACGAGAACCCGCTCTACATGGCCGAGGACGCGGGCGCGGCCGACCTCATCGCCGGCGGGCGTCTGCAGTTGGGCATAAGCCGCGGCTCGCCCGAGCAGGTGATCGATGGCTGGCGCCATTTCGGCTATGTGCCCGAAGAGGGCAAGAGCGACGCCGACATGGCGCGCCGGCATTCGGAGATCTTCCTCGATCTGTTGCGCGGCGAAGGCTTTGCCCAGCCCAATCCGCGGCCGATGTTCCCCAACCCGCCCGGCCTGCTCAGGCTGGAACCCTTCTCGGCGGGCCTGCGCGACCGCATCTGGTGGGGCGCGGCCACCGACGCCACCGCGGTATGGGCAGCCAAGCTCGGCATGAACCTGCAAAGCTCGACGCTGAAATTCGACGAGAGCGGCGAGCCGCTGCATGTCCAGCAGGCCAAGCAGATAAGAGCCTATCGCGCCGCCTGGAAGGAGGCCGGCCATACGCGGGAGCCGCGCGTCTCGGTCAGCCGCAGCATTTTTGCCTTGGTCAACGACATGGACCGCGCCTATTTCGGCGGCAGCGAGGGCGAGGACCATTTCGGCTATATCGAGCCGGAGAAGCGCGCCGTGTTCGGCCGCACCTATGCCGACGAGCCGGACAAGCTGGTGGAACAGCTCAAGGCGGACGAGGCGATCGCCGAGGCCGACACGCTGCTGCTCACCGTGCCCAACCAGCTCGGCGTCGACTACAACGCCCACGTCATCGAGTCGATCCTGAAGCACGTCGCGCCGGCGCTGGGGTGGCGGTGAGGTGGCGAAAACCGCAAATGGCGTAATCTCCCCCGCAAGTGGGAGATCGGCAGCTTCGGCGCCGGCGCTCCTCCCGTCCTTACCCTCGACGTTGACATCTGATAAAATAACAATCTACTTTGTCGCGTAATCGGTTACGTAACCGATTACGGCTCAATCAAGTGGAGGAGACTAATGAGCAAGATTTCGGACACGCATGGGCTTGGCCCGTTCTCACGCCGCCAGTTCCTGAAGACCAGCGCCTTGGCTGCAGGCGCGCTCGCTCTGCCGCTCGGCCCGGCTTTTGCTGCCGACAAGCCGAAGGTCGGCCTGGTCATGAAGTCGCTCGCCAACGAGTTCTTCAAGCAGATGCAGGCCGGCGCGGAGGACTACGCGGCCAAGAACAAGGACAAGTTCGATTTCGCCGCCGTCGGCATGAAGGACGAGCGCGACTTCGCCGCGCAGGTCGACGCGATCGAGAACTTCATCACCCAGAACTACAACATCATCGTCGTGGCGCCGGCCGATTCGAAGGCCATGGTCACGCCGATCGCCAAGGCGCTGAAGGCCGGCATCAAGGTGATCAACATCGACGTCTCGCTCGACACCGAGGCCAAGAAGAAGGCCGGCATCGACCTCGCCTTCTTCGGGCCGGACAACCGCGCCGGCGCCAAACTCGCCGGCGACGCGCTCGGCAAGGCGCTGGGCAAGGGCGGCAAGGTCGTCATCCTCGAAGGCAATCCCGAGGCCGACAACGCCAAGGAACGCAAGCTCGGCTTCGACGACGCGGTGAAGGAAAACGGCCTCGACCTGCTGGATTCCAAGACCGCGCATTGGGAGACCGAGGAAGCCAACACGCTGATGACCAACTTCCTCACCCAGCATCCGGATATCCAGGGCGTGATGGCGGCCAACGACTCGATGGCGCTCGGCGTCGTCAAGGCGATCGACGCGGCCGGTAAGTCCGGCCAGATCAAGGTCGTCGGCTTCGACAACATCCCGGCCGTCGGCCCGCTGCTGAAGGACGGCAAGATGCTAGCCACCGTCGAGCAGTATGGCGCGCAGATGGCCGCCATGGGCATCGACTACGGCCTGCGCGAGCTTGCCGGCGAGAAATTCTCCGGATGGGTCAAGACCGACATCAAGTTGATCACCGCCTGAGGCGAGCCGCCGCCGGGACTCCCCCGGTGTTCTGCTTGTCTCGTCATCGTCGCCGGCCACCTGCCGGCGACGATGGCCGCGCGCTCGTACCGCCGTTGCGGTAGAAGAGCGCTGTTCAGGATTGCCGCATGAACGACGTGATTCTTTCCCTTGAAGGGGTCGGAAAGATCTTTCCCGGCGCCGTCGCGCTGAGCGATGTGTCGCTGTCGATCGCGCGTGGCGAAACCCATATCATCCTGGGCGAGAACGGCGCCGGCAAGTCGACGCTGATCAAGCTCCTGGCCGGCATCTACCAGCCGGACTCGGGCAAGATCGCCTTCAACGGCCAGCCCTACCAGCCGAAGACGCCGCATGACGCGCAGCAGAGCGGCATCCGCATCGTGCACCAGGAACTGAACCTTTTGCCCTATCTCAGCATCGCCGAGAATTTGATGCTGGAAAGCCTGCCGCGCCGCGCCTTCGGCATCGTCGACCGCAAGGCGCTCAACAGCCGCGCGGTGGCGCTGCTCAAGGAAGTCGGCCTCGACATCGATCCGCGCACGCGCGTCGAAGCCTTGGGCGTCGCGCAGATGCAACTGGTCGAGATCGCCAAGGCGCTTAGCTACGACTCGAAGCTGCTGGTGCTCGACGAGCCGACGGCGACGCTGACGCCGCCCGAGATCGAACGGCTGTTTTCCATCATCAAGCGGCTCAAGGCCAAGGGCGTCACCATCATCTACATCTCGCACCGGCTGCACGAAGTGTTCGAGATCGGCAACCGGGTGACGGTGTTGCGCAATGGCAGGCTGGTCGCGACCCGCGATCTCGAGGGCCTCACCGTGCCCGACCTTGTGCGCATGATGATCGGCCGCGACATCGCCGACGAATATAGTTTCGACGCCTCGATCGTGCCGGGCAAGGTCGCGCTCAGCGTCGCCAATCTGAAGCGCGACGCCGCGACGCCGGACATCTCCTTCGCCGTGCGCCACGGCGAGATTCTCGGCGTCGCCGGCCTGGTCGGCAGCGGCCGTACCGAGGCCATGCGCGCCTTGTTCGGCGCCGATCCCAAGCTCGACGGCGTCGTTGAGATCGACGGCAAGCCGGTGGCGATCGCCGCGCCCAAGGACGCGGTGCGGCACGGCTTGAGCCTGCTCACCGAGGACCGCAAGGGCCAGGGCCTGCTGCTCGACATGGCCGTCGACAAGAACATCACCATCACCGATCTCGGCAAGGTCTCGCGCAACGGGCTGCTCAACCGCCGGGCGGAGAGCGCGGCGGCAAACGATTTGGTCGGCCAGCTGCGCGTCAAGGCGAGCTCGATCGAGCAGGCGGTGCGCAACCTTTCCGGCGGCAACCAGCAGAAGGTGGTTCTGGCCAAGTGGCTGTTCCGCGGCACCTCGACGCTGATCCTCGACGAGCCGACGCGGGGCGTCGACATCGGCGCGCGGCGCGAGATCTACCAGCTGCTGTGGATGCTGGCGGCGCAGCAGAAGGGCATCATCATGGTGTCGTCCGACCTGCCCGAGCTGATGGGCATGTGCCACCGCATCATCGTCTTTTCCAAGAACAGGATCGTCGGCGAGGTGCCGCGTTCCGAATTCGACCAGGAGCGCATCCTGTCGCTCGCCTATCAGGAGTATGTGCGACCATGAGCGAGACGTCCGAGATAGCCATGGCGGCGCCGGTTTCTCCCGCAAGGGCAAAGTTCCTGCGCTTCCTGGTGCGCGATGCAGGCGTGTTGCTGGCGCTGGTGCTGATCACGCTGTTCTTCTCGGCGACCGCGCCTTATTTCGCCACCTCCGGCAATGCGCTGAAGATCTTCGTGCAGATCGCCATCAACACGGTGCTGGCGGCCGGCATGACCTTCGTCATCCTGACCGGCGGCATCGACCTTTCGGTCGGCTCGGTGCTGGCGCTGTGCACGGTCGTCGGCGCCACCGTGATGATCGACGAAAGCCTGTCGCCGGCCGTCGCCATCACGCTGGCGCTGCTCGCCTGCATGGCGACGGGCGCCGTCTGCGGCTTCCTCAATGGCTGGATCTCGACGCGCTGGAAGATCCCTTCCTTCATCGTCACGCTCGGCATGCTCAACATGGCCGCGGGCGCCGCCCGCGTCGTCAGCGACAATTCCACCATCACCGGCCTGCCGCAGAGTTTCGTCGATTTCGGCAATTTGATCATCGGCGGCTTCCTGCCGTCGATCTTCCTGGTCGCGGTGCTGGTGATCGCGGCCGGCTGGTTCGTGCTGCGCTTCACCGTCTTCGGCCGCATGATCTTCGCCGTCGGCACCAATGACGAGGCGGTGCGGCTGTCGGGCCACAACCCGGATTTCTACAAGGTCGCCGCCTTCACCATCAGCGGGCTCACCGCCGGCATCGCGGCCATGGTCTATCTTCTGCGCCTCAACATCGGCAGTCCGATCGCCGGCGTCGGCTACGAGCTCAACGCGATCGCCGCCGTCATCATCGGCGGCACCAGCCTCAGCGGCGGCAAGGGCTCGATCATCGGCACGCTGGTCGGCGCCTGCATCCTGCAGGTGCTCTCCACCGGATTGCAGCTGCTCGGCGTCGGCGACAATTTCAAACCCATCGTAATCGGCCTTGTCATCGTGCTCGCGGTCATCCTAGACGCGTACCGGGAGAGGCTGTTGCGGAGGATCCGCTGAGGGGAACGGGCCATGACGACGATCGCCGATGTCGCGCGCCATGCGGGGGTATCCGTCGCTACCGTCTCGCATGTGATGAACCATACCCGCCATGTCGAGCCGGAGACGGCAGAGCGCGTGCGCGCCGCGATCGCGGCGCTGCGCTACAGCCCGAACTCGGTGGCGCGGAGCCTGCGGCGCGGCGAGACCAAGACCATCGGCCTGCTGCTTCCGGACAATTCCAATCCGTTCTTCGCCAGCGTCGCGCGGCAGATCGAGGATGCCGGCTTCGTCTCCGGCTACACGGTGATCCTGTGCAACTCCGACGGCAATGCCGAGAAGGAGGAGCGCTATCTCTCGGTGCTGATGGCCAAGCAGATCGACGGGCTGATCTTCGCCGGCTCGTCCGACCACGCGCGGGTGTTCGCCCGCCTCCTGCCCAGCGTGCCGGCGGTGCTGCTCGACCGCGAGATCCAGTCGGTCAATGTCGATTCGGTGCTGGTCGACCACGACCATGGCGGCTATCTCGCCGGCAGATACCTGGCCGGGCTCGGGCACCGGAAGATCGGCGTCATCGGCGGGCCGCGCGATTCGAGCTCCAGCCCGGCCCGCCTGCGCGGCTTTGTCCGCGCGCTCGAGGAGGCAGGCCTCGGGCTGCCGCCGTCCTCGATCGTCGATTCCGACTATCATTTCGCCGGCGGCCGGCTGGCGATGGAGCAGCTGATGGCGCAGGCGCCCGACATCACGGCGCTGTTTGCCTGCAACGATCTGATGGCGATGGGCGCGCTGACGGTGCTGCGCTCGCGCGGATTGCGGGTTCCCGACGACATGTCGATGGTCGGCTTCGACGACATCCCCTATGCCGTCACCACCTGGCCGCCCCTGACGACGATCGCGCAGCCGGTCGAAAAGATCGGCACGCGGGCGGTGAGCCTACTGCTGGAGCGGCTCGGCGATCCGGCCGCCCCCTCGCGCCGCGAGGTGCTGGCGCCGTCGCTGGTCGAAAGGGAAAGCTGCGCGGCGCGGCGGTAGTGTTTGTGATTGTCGACGCCGGCGCCAGCCCCCGCTCCGTCTCGGCGCTGCGCGCCGATCCACCTCTACCCCCACTGCTATGCACACCTTCTGTGACTGGCGTGACTGATCAGGCGGAGGCTTGATTGCCAGGTGGTTCCCCCAATCCGTCGCTGCTTCGCAGCGCCACCTTTCCCCCCTCCGGAGGGAAAGGAAGGGAGCGTTGCTGGACGAGCGTTGACGGCAAGAAGCTTGGCGCCTTCCTCTACCCCGTCGATCGGCGGAGAGGTGGCTCGGCGAAGCCGAGACGGAGTGGGGGTCGACCAGCGCTACATAAGACGGAGAGGGGGACGCCCTATGCGATTGGCTTCAAGCCGCCGGCTGCACGGCCGCCCTCAGCAGCATCCCGAACAGGTCGCGCGGCTCGTCGGGGTCGGCGAGCAGGTCGAGCTCCTCGTAGAGGCCGGTGGCCTGGAGCTGGTCGCGGACGTAGCGCAGCGCGGAAAAATCTTCCGTGGCGAAGCCGACGGAATCGAACAGCGTGATCTGCTTGGCCAATTTGCGGCCCTCGGCCTGGCCGGTCATCACTTGCCACAGCTCGGTCACCGGATGATCGGCGTCGAGCTGCTGGATCTCGCCCTCGATGCGGGTCTGCGGCGGGAACTCGACGAAGATGTCGGAGCGCAGCAGGATGTCGCGGTGCAGCTCGGTCTTGCCGGGGCAGTCGCCGCCGACGGCGTTGATGTGGACGCCGGAGCCGACCATGTTGTCGGTGAGGATTGTGGCGTACTGCTTGTCGGCGGTCACCGTGGTGATGATGTCGACGCCTTCCACGGCATCCTGTCCTGTCGCGCAGATGGTGATGTCGAAACCCTTGCCGGCGAGGTTGCGGGCGCATTTTTCGGAAGCCGAGCGGTCGATGTCATAGAGCCGCAGCCTATCGATGCCGAGCAGCGCCTTGAAGGCGATGGCTTGGAACTCCGACTGGGCGCCGTTGCCGATGATGGCCATGGCTTGGCTGCCCTTCGGCGCCAGGTATTTGGCCGCGACGGCGGAGGTGGCGGCGGTGCGCAGCGCCGTCAGGATCGTCATCTCGGTGAGCAGCATCGGATAGCCGGAACCGACATCGGCGAGCACGCCGAAGGCGGTGACCGTCTGGCGGCCCTCGCGCATGTTCTTCGGATGGCCGTTGACATATTTGAAGCCGTACATCTTGCCGTCGCTGGTCGGCATCAGCTCGATGACGCCGTCATGGCTGTGCGAGGCGATGCGCGGGGTCTTGTCGAACAGCTCCCAGCGGCGGAAATCCTCCTCGATATAGGCGGCGAGCTCGGTCAGGAAGCGCTCGACGCCGATGGCGAGCACAAGCTTCATCATGCGGTCGACGCTGACGAAGGGGACGATGGCAAGGCGTGAAGGCTGGGTCATGGTCAGAGGCTTCCGGAGTGGCTGCGGGTGGGGCGGTCCATGATGCGGCGGCCCATCAGGCTGGCGGTGAGGTCGACCATCAGGGTCGCGGTGCGGCCGCGCTCGTCGAGGAACGGGTTCAATTCGACCAGGTCGAGGCTCGAAACCAGGCCTGAGTCGGACAGCATCTCCATCACCAGATGGGCCTCGCGGAAGGTGGCGCCGCCGGGCACCGTGGTGCCGACGGCGGGCGCGATCGAAGGGTCGAGGAAATCGACGTCGAGACTGACATGCAAGAGCCCGTTCTCCTTCTCGACACGGGCCAGGAAGGCGCGCAGCAAGGGCGCGATGCCGTGCTCGTCGATGGCGCGCATGTCATGCACGGTGACGCCGGCTTCAGTGAGCGCGCGGCGCTCGGCCGGGTCGACGCTGCGCAGGCCGATGGCGCAGATGCGGGCCGGGTCGACCGCTTGCGGCAGATCCGGGAAATAACCTTTGAAGCCGGCCTGGCCGCTGGCATAGGCGAGCGGCACGCCGTGCAGATTGCCACTGGTGGTGGTGTCGAGCGTGTGGAAATCGGGATGCGCGTCGAGCCACAGCACGAAGAGCGGCCGGCCGCGCTCGGCTGCGCGGCGCGCCACGCCGGACACGGTGCCGGCGGAGATCGAATGGTCGCCGCCGAGGAAGATCGGCATGGCGTCCCTGGAAGCGGCGTAGGCGGTCTCGGCGATCGCCGCCGTCCAGGCGGAGATCTCCGGCAGCGCCTTCAGCGCCAGGTTGCCGTGGACCACGGGCCGCGCCGCGGCCTTCTCGACCGCGCCCCAGTCCTCGACCTCGTGGCCGAGCTCGGCCAGCACCGAGACCAGCCCCGCCGTGCGCAGCGCGCTCGGCCCCATTTCGCATCCCATCCTGCCCGCGCCGTCCTGCACCGGCGCGCCGACGATCCTGCAGCGCATTTTTTCTCACCTTGCGATTGATCGAAGGAGTGAACCATCGCCCGCTGGCGGTTTGAACAGCAAAAATTGGCATTTCGAGAAGACCAATCTATCATATTGGTCAAATGATTTGATCGAAATGGAAAGCAATGGACGCTCTCGACGAGAAGCTGGTGACGCTGCTGAGGCATGATGCGCGGCGCAGCGTATCCGACCTCGCCATCGATCTCGGCGTGTCACGCGCCACGGTCAGGTCGCGCATGGAGCGGCTGGAAAAGTCCGGTGAGATCATCGGCTACACGGTGGTGCTGCGCGCCGACGCGGTCGACCAGAAGATACGCGGCGTGATGACGATCGAGATCGAGGGCCACGCCGCCGACCGCGTCGTCAAGGCGCTCGGCGGCCTTGCCGAGGTCTCGACCATTCATACCACCAACGGCCGCTGGGACCTGGTGGTGGAGCTCGGCACCGCCACGCTGACGGATTTCGACGCCGTGCTGCGGCGCATAAGGCTGATCCCTGGCATAACGGGAAGCGAGACAAGCCTGCTCTTGGCGACGCCGAGGACAACGCGGGCGCGGCTGGCGTAGTCGAGCGGGCCGGCCGGCCCCTCCGTCACATCACAGATTCGCGAGGGCCGGGACGACCGGCGGCCCAAAGAGCGTTATGCGACGCGTCAGGCGACGGGATTGCGCATGGCGCAGATAGCGAGACCGCCAAAGAGCGTAGCCTGGTATGACGGATGCCGGCGCTGTCGCTGCAGCGGCATTGTACGGCAGCGCGCCGGTGTGAAGCCTGGGAAGGCCCGGTCACACCGGCAGCCGCCTTGCGAAGAACGCATGTTCGTCAGCCGTTCGGATAATAGCCGCCGTCCGAGCCGTCGCCCATATAGGTTCCCTGGCCGGTGGCGTCCTGAAGCCGCTGATCCAGCTCGTTGATCTGCCCGATCGCCGATCCGCCGCGCTGGATGCTGTCGGCCTGCTGCATCAGCTCGCGGGCCTTGCCTTCAGAGATCTTGCCGAGCTCCCTGGCGTTGCGGATACCTTGCTTGACGCCAAGCAGCTGCTCCGTTGCGGCTCTCGCCTCCGGATCCATCGGCACTGACGCCGTGGTTGTCGTGTCGACCGCGGCTCTATGGTGGCGGTGCACGGCATAGGCGCTGGAAAGCGGCATGGCCGCGAAGATCGAGGCGGCCGCAATGAGTTTTGGGATGAAAGAACGCATGATGACATCTCCCTGCGATGGAAGAAGCGGCAAAACCGCTTTTTCCGAAACGGGCCGTCCTGTCGCGTCGTGTCGCGGTGCTGGCCATTCACCGCCGGCGTTTCTCGGCCCAAAGCAGACATATAGAAGCCGCCCCGGCGTTGAAACGAGGGTGGAACGCAAACGTTATCCGATGTGAACGGGCGTTGAATCGCCAATGCGCGGGCCGGGGTCTTCAGGCGACGCTGGCGAACGGGATCGGCGAACTGGCAGTCTGTCCGCCAAGCCCGGCATTGGCGAGGTCGGCAAGCTGCTCGGCTTCGCCGCGCGTCAGGCCGATCAGCGGCCGGCCGACCATCTCCGCCGGGATGTCGAAGGCCAGATCACACACAAGCCAGTCGTCGCATGGATCCCGCATCGCTGCGAACCGCATTGACGCGCCTTGTTTCAGCGTAGCTAAAGCGGGCTCGGTGTTCACAGAATCGCTGACCGGCCTAAGTCTTTGTTTGGCCCACGTGGTTGCCCCGGAACCGCGGCGCGCTCCCACGACACGCATGGCAGTTGAAACAGAGTCCGATTGTTCCAGCGCAGGCCAGTAAAGTATCGATAAAAGGCTGGAATATCGGGAAAGTACCGCCGGCCGCGGTGTCGAGAGGAGTTCATTCGCCTGGCTGGCGAACTCCTCCGCTTGCTCGCGCGTGAGACCCAGTAGCACCATGTCCGGCATCTGCGCCGGGCAACCGGACCGCAGATCGTATACCATCCATTGGCCGCACGGATCCTGTAAGGCTGTGAACCTCATGGCCGTTTTGTTTAGCTATGCCCCAACGTAACGACTTGCGGGAATGGTTCCCCGCGAGACTGCCCGGCCGGATCAATTCCGGCACTTTCGCTCAACATATAATTGTCGGGCGCCCGGCAAAAGAGGTTCTACAGTCCCTTCGGCATGCGACCCAAGTCTGATGGGTTGCCGATATTTTCGGGGTGGCGAATGCTACTACCCGGGAGAAATATCGCGTGATTACATCTGCTTGATCCATTTTGCGGGAAGTCCGTGACGGAAGGCGCACAGGCGATCGGTTCAGGCGGGGACGTTTTTCGGGCCATGCGCGGCGCCAAGACGCGCTGCCCTATTCATGCCCACGTTTGCGCGAGATGGATTTGATGATTTTTTTGAGACGAGACGGCCATCTCCGCGCGAGCTTCCTTTCCAGATAAGCGATGCGCCCGCGCAGCGCCGGCAAGCTTTCCCTCTCCAGCCACATCGCGTCAACCTCGCTTGCCAGGCGTTCGAGATAGGGCGCGAACGGACCCACCGCCGGCTCCGGCGCACCGGATTCCAGCGCTTTTCGATAAAGGCCTTCCAGCCCGTCGACCGCAATCTGGAGGGTTCGTTCGCGCCGCACCTTTGCCGTCACCTGGGCCGCGTCCTCCGGCGAATAGAGAGCAAGCTCCCGGCGCAGCCATGCCTCGTTGATCGGCGTCGCGCCGCTGTAGTAGCGGGGTCCGAAATTCAAGAAGGAGCCGCGGTCGAAGTTCTCCACGGTCACCAGTCCACCGGCCTGGGTCGGCGCCAGCGTCATCACCGCGCAACCGGTCGCCATTGCTTCCAGCGCGGATTTGCCGCTTGCGAAGACGAGATCATATTGCTGCAGCAGCATCTCCGGCCGGGGTTGGCTGTTGCCATAGGCCGCGCCGATCTTGTCGAGTTGGAGACCGAGCGCGGCACAACCGGATTCCAGTTGCGAAAGCTCGATCGCGGGCAGGCCACTGCTCTGGAAGAGCAGCGCCCGGCGCATCTCCCGAGGCGGCGCGCGCAGCTCGGAGAAGCGCGTCGTGTTGACAAAGTTCGGCACGCAGGAAACACGCCCGGGATCGAGATCGAACTCGGCGATGGCGCGTCGCACCATCCATTCGCACATCATCACGTAGCAGTGGATGCGCTGGTGCATGGGCGGCTGCTCCACCCATGGTATGGCGCCGTGACAATAGTAGACGGCAGGCGTTGTTTCGAAGCGCGCCATGGCCGCCATGGCCGGCAGATGATGGTGGGCGTGGATCAGGTCCGGGGTCCACGGCACGTCGTCCAGGCGCGATACCACACGCACGCCGCTTGGCCAGAGCAGTTTGGCGACACCGCCGAGACGAGGACTGAAAACCGTGATTTCGTGGCCGCGTTCGGCCATTTCGCGGGCGACCTCGACGGTGACCATCTCCGACCCGTGGAAGTCGACAAGCGCGCGTTGGGTCATCAGGAGCCGCATGCCGGCCCCTATAAGCGGCAAGGAGGCACGGCGACGATAAGGCCGGCCCTTGCGGCGTCGTTGAGATAGCCGATCCCGAAGGGCAGGACCGGACCGTCGCCCCTGTCGCCATAGGCCGCGGCCAGCTCCGACTGATCATACTTCGCGAACACCGGAATATCGGCGACAAAGCGTCCATGCAGCTCGATATGCCATCCCCAGTCGCGCAACAGGCGGTAGGGGATGCCGCTTGGATCCTGCACCAGGACATCGGTCCGTTCCCGCAGAAGACCGCGAAGCCGCTCGAAGGGCGGTTCGTGCAGGAGATAGCTCGCGCTCTTGACAAAGGTCGCCAAGCGGCGCGTGGCCCCGAGGTGACGGCTGAGCGGGCTCTCGCGCGCCCAGTGTTCGTCGCGAAGGTCCTGCTGGAAATAGGTGAGGCGGGTTGGCGCCGCCCGGTCACCGAACAGGATATGGATCCCCGTTCCGTCGACGGGATCGATCCGGTGCAGCGGCAGCCCGGCATGGGCGATCTGCGCGATCAGGAGCGGCAGGACGCCCCCTATGCTGCTGCTCGTCAGCTGCGATCGCAGGTCCTTGGTGACGAAATAGGAGCAGTCGAGATAGTGCCGCAAGATGTCCACTATGCCGGCCAACGCGAAGTCGTCCGGTCTTTCCGCGAGCGGCCAGGGACCGCATGGTTCGGCGCCAACCAGGATGTATTCTCGAGCTTGCGGGAAAAGGTGAAGGGGGAACAGCAGGTCCGGGCCGCCGAAAGGATAGAAAATGGTCTCGACCATGGTCCGGTGCGCCGCAAGGTTATTCTGCGCCCAGTGCCCCGCCGGCTCGGCGAAACGGCGCTTGAAACGTGCGAACAAGCCATGAATCGCTTCGGCAGGCCCGGATCCGGAGGGAGCCCGAACAAAACCCTGCAATAGAGGCGAGAGCGCCTCCGCCAGCCCGTTGCGGGCCTCCAAATCGGCCTGTGAGCAATCAGGCTGGTACACGCGGCACCCGCGCAGCGCACGCTCCCGTGGTGACCGGATCGACAATCGCGGCGCGCCGAGTAACCGTTGATGAGAGAGGAAAGGTCATGGGTATGGAGCCTGTTCAGGCCAGATACTGCGGCAAGCGTGCCTGCATTACGCGACAAGCGCCCCGCCAAGGCCTGCCTTGCCGTTGTTAGCGTATCTCCGGTGCGAGGGGCAATCGCGAAATGATCCCGCGAAAGGCTCCGCCAAGCGGCAGCCATGAGTGTACAACAGCGTATGTCAGCGGCAAAAATGAAAGGGCCGGATCGATCCGGCCCTTTTTCATAGCGCTTAACTTCCTTGAGGAAATTGGAGCGGGTGAAGCGATTCGAACGCTCGACCCCAACCTTGGCAAGGTTGTGCTCTACCCCTGAGCTACACCCGCTCGCGCGGCCTTGGGCCGCAAGCCGGGCCTATATGGCCGAAGAGCGCGGCGATTGCAACAGGGAAATGATGGTCTTCTTGGAGTGAATTCCTCACGCCGCGAAGTTCGCTTCGAAAGCATCGAAGCGGGGCCAAAACCGGGCCGGGCGCGAGTCCCCGGGCAAAGCCGCCGTTCGCTTTGCCTGGAATCGCTGCGGCAGCCTTGCCCCGAGGGCGCCGTTGGCCGTAAACGGCATGACCCCTTTCTGATTGCGCGAGGACCGATGCCGAAGACCGAAGCCGAGCTCAACGCCTTTCTTGCCGATCTCGGCATTGCCGTCACGACGGTGCGGCACCCGCCGCTGTTCACGGTCGCCGATTCGCAAGACCTGCGCGGCGAGATTCCCGGCGGCCACACCAAGAACCTGTTCCTCAAGGACAAGAAGGACAATTATTTCCTCGTCACCGTCGGCGAGGACGCCGTGGTCGACCTGAAACAGATCCACCACCTGATCGGCGCCGCCAGCCGGGTGTCCTTCGGCAAGCCGGAAATGCTGATGGAGCTGCTCGGCGTCATCCCCGGCGCGGTCACCGTTTTCGGCCTGATCAACGACACGGAAGGGAAGGTCAAGATCGTGCTCGACCAGGCGTTGATGAGCCACGACGTCATCAACGGCCACCCGCTGACCAATGAGGCGACGACCTCGATCGCCGCCGCCGACCTGATCAGATTCGTCGAGGCAACCGGCCACGATCCTGTTATCCTGAAGGTCTCATGACCTTGAAAGTCCCACTACCTTGAAACTCAGGGGCTGATCGCCACATGGAAGGCGGTTTTGAAATCCGACAATGACGCGCCGGGCGCCGACGCCCGAGAGCGTGACCGAAAGGGCGAGAATATGAGTGACGACAATCCGTATAGCGGCGCGTTCGGCGGCAATGGCGGCCAGTACGCCCAGACGGTGCAATATGGCGGCGGCGACCGCGCCAAGGTTTCGCTCGGCGACGCGCCGGCGGCGGCCGACCTGATCAAGGACACCACGACCGCCACCTTCGCCGCCGACGTCATCCAGGAATCGCGCCGCCAGCCGGTGCTGGTCGACTTCTGGGCGCCATGGTGCGGGCCCTGCAAGCAGCTGACGCCGCAGCTCGAAAAGGCGGTGAAGGACGCCGGCGGCAAGGTCAAGCTGGTCAAGATGAACATCGACGATCATCCCTCGATCGCCGGCCAGCTCGGCATCCAGTCTATCCCCGCCGTCATCGCCTTCAAGGACGGCCAGCCCGTGGACGGCTTCATGGGCGCTGTTCCGGAAAGCCAGATCGCCCAGTTCATCCAGAAGGTCGGCGGCAAGGGCGGCGGCGCGCCGCAGATCGCGGACGCACTCGCCGCGGCGGCCGAGGCGCGTACGGCCGGCGACGTCCAGACCGCTGCCGACATCTACGATGCGATCCTCGAGCAGGCGCCGGAGACGATCGAGGCGGTCGCGGGCCTGGGCGAGATCCTGTTCGATGCCGGGGATGCGGAAGGCGCGGAAGCCGTGCTGGCGCGGGCGCCCGAGGACAAGAAGGACGCGCCGGCGCTGGCGGCGCTGCGCGCCAAGATGACGCTTGCCGCGGAAGCGGCCGCGCTCGGCAATCCGGCCGAGTTCGAGCGCCGGCTCGCCGCCGACCCGGCCGACCATCAGGCGCGCTTCGACCTGGCGATGATCCAGAACGCGCGCGGCGAGCGCAACGCGGCCGCCGACAACCTGCTGGCGATCGTCAAGGCCGACCGGACCTGGAACGACGACGGCGCCAGGGCGCAGCTGTTGAAACTGTTCGAGGCCTGGGGAATGACCGACGAGGCGACGCTCGCGGCACGCCGCAAGCTCTCGTCGCTGCTGTTTTCCTAGAGCGGTTCGGCGTTTCACAGAATCGCCGAACCGCTTTAAAGTTTGGTTTTGCGCAATTCCGGACGGGAGGCCACGGCGACGTCGCCGAACCTGACCGCCAGGCACTTTCGCGGAATTGCCGTGAATTTTTTGCCGGCTGTCGTGGCCGGCAGGCTTGCGCAGCGGGACGTCAGCGCCAGATAAGGGCGGGGCCGGATGCCGATAGAGGCGAGTTTGCCGGTGCGAGAGGAGATTGCAGCTTGATGCGCTTGCCGGCGTTGCTTTGGGAGGGTCGCGGTGCGCGTCGGTAACGCACTCTATCGGCTTGCCAAGGATCTGCCGGCGGCAATCCCGGTGTTCCCGCTTGCCGGGGCGCTGCTTCTGCCGGGCGGCCGCATGCCGCTCAACGTCTTCGAGCCGCGTTACCTGCAGATGATCGACCTGGCGATGGCCGGCTCGCGGCTGATCGGCATGGTCCAGCCCAGCCTTGACGGCGCATTGCGCGATGACGGCGAGCCCGAGCTGTGCAGCGTCGGTTGCGCCGGGCGCATCATCTCGCTCGCCGAGACCGGCGACGGGCGCTACCTGATCTCGCTGCAGGGCGTATGCCGGTTTCGCATCGTGCAGGAGCTCGCGGCAAAGGCGCCGTTCCGGCAGTGCAAGATCAGGCCGTTTTTGGCCGACCTCGATGAAGACCCGGCCGGCGCCGAGGTCGACCGGCCGGCGCTGCTCAAGGCGTTTCGCGCCTATCTGCAGGCCAACGACCTCGAGGCCGACTGGGAAAGCGTCAGCCGCGCCGAAAACGGCATGCTGGTCAACGCGCTGTCGATGATGGCGCCTTATGGACCGGCCGAGAAACAGGCGCTGCTGGAAGCGCCGGACCTGAAGACGCGCGCCGAGACGCTGATCGCCATCACCGAAATAACGCTGGCGCGCGAGGATGATGAATTTGGGTCAAGTCTACAATAGGTTGCCGGTACGGGGACGGGTTCATGGCTGACGGACGTGACGGGCGGAAGGCCGAGGTCGACCCGAAGCTGCTGGAGCTGCTGGCCTGCCCGCTGACCAAGGGGCCGCTGACCTGGGACCCCGAGCGCAGCGAGCTGGTCTCGCGCGTGGCGAAGCTCGCCTATCCGGTGCGCGACGGTATCCCGATCATGCTGCCTTCGGAGGCGCGCACGATCTCGGCCGAGGACATGCTGGCGCCGCGGACGCCGCGGCTCGGCGGGCCGTCATGAGTGTGCTTGCGCAGGCGGCGATTACGCTTCTTGCCTCTGCTGCGTTCCCTTTTGTGCTGGAAATCGCTGCTACTGAAAATTGCGCCCCTTCGGCATGACCTGACGTGCCGTGCCCGACAGCGTGGCGATATCCTGGCGGACCGGCAGGCCGCGGCTTGCGGCGGACTCTGATCCAGCCGGCCGTTCGGCGGGATTATGCTCGATGACCGGGCGGTTGGACTCCAGCAACACGCTCAGCCAGGAGGTCAGATCCTCGATCCGGTCGGCGACGATGTGGATGACGTCCGATTCATGCTGCAGCTTGCCGGTGACGCGGATGAAGCGGGCGCCCATGACGACGGAGCGGAAGCGGTCGAAGACGCGTGGCCAGATGATGACGTTGGCGATCGATTTTTCGTCTTCCAGCGTGAGGAAGATCGCATTGCCCTTGCCTGGGCGCTGGCGCACCAGCACCAGCCCGGCGACGGAAACGCGGCGGCCGTCGCGCACAGACGGCAGGCGGGCGTTGGGGGTGACGCCGGCGCGATCCAGCCTTTCGCGCAGGAAGGCGACGGGATGCTCCTTCAGCGACAGGCCGAGCGAGCGGTAGTCGTGCACGACATGCTCGCCGAGCGGCATTTTCGGCAGTTTCGTTTCCGGCTCCAGCTCGCGCAGGCTGAGCGACGGCTGGTCGAACAGCGGCAGTTTCTCGGCTGCGCTCTTGCCGTCGAGCGCCCGCACCTCCCAGAGCGCGGCACGGCGGTCGAGGCCGATCGAGCGGAACGCATCAGCCTGCGCCAGCTTCTCGATCTCGCCGACATCGAGGCCCGAGCGCAACCAGACATCCCTGACCGACCGATAGCCATCGCCGCGCTGGGCAACGACGATATTCATGCGCTCCTCAGACAGGCCCTTGATCTGGCGGAAGCCGAGGCGGACGGCATGCGCCGTCTCGATGACGTCGCGCATCGAGGCGTGGCGCTCGAGGATGCGGGACGGATCGAAGGCGGTGGCCTCCAGCGTGCAGTCCCAGACGGAATGATTGATGTCGACCTCACGCACCTCGACGCCATGGTCGCGCGCGTCGCGCACGAGCTGCGCCGGCTGATAGAAACCCATCGGTTGCGCGTTGAGGATAGCGGCGCAGAAGACGTCGGGAAAGAAGGTCTTGAACCAGCAGGAGGCATAGACCAGCAATGCGAAGGAGGCGGCGTGGCTTTCAGGAAAGCCGTATTCGCCAAAACCTTCGATCTGCTTGAAGCAGCGCTCGGCAAACTCCCTGGGATAGCCTTTCTCGACCATCCCTTCGACCATCCGCGTCTCATAGTTGCCTATCGTGCCGGTTCGCTTGAAGGTCGCCATGGCGCGGCGCAGCTCATCGGCCTCGCCCGGCCGGAAGCCGCCGGCGACAATGGCGATCTTCATCGCCTGCTCCTGAAACAAAGGCACGCCGAGCGTCTTGCCAAGGATCTCTTCCAGCTCAGGCTTGGGGTATTCGGCTTTCTCCTTGCCCTGTCGTCTACGCAGATAGGGATGAACCATGTCGCCCTGGATCGGGCCGGGGCGCACGATCGCCACCTCGATGACGAGGTCGTAGAAGTTCTTTGGCTTGAGGCGCGGCAGCATCGACATCTGCGCGCGCGACTCGATCTGGAAGACGCCGAGCGTGTCGGCTCTTTGGATCATGGCGTAAACGCGTCTGTCCTCTTCCGGAAGTGTGGCGAGCACATAGGGCTGTCCAAACGGATCCCGGGCTCGCGGATAATGATCGGTGAGCAAGGTGAAGGCGCGCTTCAGGCAGGTCAGCATGCCGAGCGCCAGCACGTCCACCTTGAGGATCTTCACCGCGTCGAGATCGTCCTTGTCCCACTCGACCATCTTGCGCTCCTCCATCGCCGTCTTGACGATGGGCACGACCTCATCGAGCCGGTCGCGGGTGATGACGAAACCGCCGACATGCTGGGAAAGATGGCGGGGAAAGCCCATGATCTCGTTGGCCCGTTCCAGCACCTGCCGCGACAGCGGATCGGTGCGGTCGAGGCCGCCGGCATTGGCTTCCCTGTCGCCGAGCTCGGAGGTCGACCAGCCCCAGATGGTGCTCGACAGTGCGCTGCGGACATCCTCCGACAAGCCCATTGCCTTGGCCACCTCGCGCAAGGCGGAGCGACCGCGATAGCTGATAACGGCAGCGGCCAAGGCGGTGCGCTTGGCGCTGTATTTCGTATAGATGTACTGAATGACCTCTTCGCGCCGCTCATGCTCGAAGTCGACGTCGATGTCGGGCGGCTCGTTGCGTTCCTCCGAGATGAAACGTTCGAACAAGGTGTCGATGCGATCGGGGCCGACCTCGGTGATGCCGATGCAGAAGCAGATGATCGAATTGGCGGCCGAACCGCGGCCCTGGCAAAGGATGCCTTGGCTGCGGGCGAATTTGACGATGTCATGGACGGTGAGGAAATAGCGGGCATAGTTCAGGCGCTCGATCAAAGCGAGTTCGCTGTCGATACGTTTCAGCACATAATCGGGAACGCCGGCCGGATAGCGCCTGACCGCCCCTTCCCGCGCCAGGCGTTCGAGCTCGGCCTGCGGTCCGAGCCCGGATTCGGTCGGCTCGTCCGGATAATTGTATTCGAGGTCGCTGAGCGAGAAGGTGAGCTCGTCGGCGAAGCGCAGCGTCTCCGCCAGCGCCTGCGGGTGGCGGCGGAAAAGCCGCGCCATCTCCAGCGGCGGTTTCAGGTGGCGCTCGGCATTGGCGGTCAGCTCGAGCCCGACCTCGGAAACCGGGGTGTTGAGGCGGATCGCGGTGAGCACGTCCTGCAGCGGTCGGCGGTCGGCGGCGTGATAGAGCACGTCGTTGGTCGCCATCAGCGGGACGCGGGCGTGCTCGGCCATCGACGCCGCCTGCTCGATGCGGAAACGATCGTTACCGGCATAATCCGGCGCCACGGCAAGACGGAGCGCCGCGCCGAAACGATCCTTAAGCCGGCTAATAAATGACAAGCTGCCCTCGGCGCCTGCCGACAGATCGGGCAGGATCGCCAGCGACATCCGATCGCCCCATTCGAGCAGGTCGCCGAGCTCCAGCAGCGTCGCGCCCTTCTCGTTCTCGTCGCGCAGATTGGCCTGGGTCAGCATGCGGCAGAGATGGCCCCAGCCCTGGCGGTCGCGGGGATAGGCGAGGATATCCGGCGTGCCGTCACCGAAAACCAGGCGGCAGCCGGGGTGATAGGCCATCTTCTCCACCCTGGCCTGCTGCCAGGCGCGCACGACGCCGGCGACCGTGTTCCTGTCGGCAAGCCCGATCGAGGCAAAACCGTAGAACTTCGCGGTCACCACCAGTTCCTCGGGTTTCGAAGCGCCGCGCAGGAAGGAGAAATTCGAACTTATGCCGAACTCGGCATAGGGGATGACGGTCAGCGCGTTCATGCGAACACCCCATGCATGAACCAGCGCGGCGGCGCGGCCTGCGCGGCGCTGCTGTAGAGGCCCTGGCGGTAGAGCCAATAGCGGCGTCCCTCGCTGTCCTCGATGCGGTAATAATCGCGGGTCGGCGCCTCCTCCTCACCGGGCAATTGCCGCCACCATTCGGCGGCGATGCGCTCCGGCCCCTCGGCGCGGGCGACGCGGTAGAGCGCGCGCCGCCAGCGGAAATTCATCGGCGGACCTTCCGGGATCTCGGTCGCCGGCACCTCGATCGGCTCGGGCGAGCGGAACAGGCGCACCGGCCGCTCCGGCGGATAGACGGTCATCGGCGGCGCCGTTCGGGGGGGTGCTGCCCGGCCGGCCGCCGGGGCGCGTCTTTGCGGCGCTTCGGCGAAAGGCACGGTTTTGACGGCGCGTTCCGGCAGATGGCTTTCGACGGCCACCGGCTTCAGCACGGCGGCCTCGCCGAGACGGGCGCGGACGCGGTCGGCGAAGAGCGCGATGTCGGCGTCATCGTCGTTCGTCTCGCCGGTGAGGTCGCCCTGAGCCAAGTCGAAGGCCGCGACCGACAGCACGGACAACCGCACGAGGTCGAAGCCGAAGCCGGCGTCGATGGTCTGCTCCAGCGCGGTGAGCCGCTCATGGAACAGTCTTTGGATCAGCCGCGGCTCGCGCATTGGGCGCGAGGTGCCGACGGCGATGCGGCTGACGGCGCCGTCGACGCGGAAGAGAAGCAGCGCCAGCGTGCGCGCGCCCTCGCCGCGGCGTTCGAGGTCGCTCTTCAAGGCGATCGCCAGCCGGCTCACCAGCCGCTCGATGTCGTCGGTGAGCACGACCGGCTCGGCAAGGTGGCGCTCGACCGAGAGCGGTGCGACGGGAAGGCGCGGCGACACGGCCTCGTCGAGGCGGCCGAGCGCCTGGTCGAGGCGCAGAAGCAAGGTGGCGCCGAAGCGGCGGGCGAGCGGCGCGCGAGGCGCGGCCATCACCGCGCCGGCGGTGCGCAGGCCCACACTTTCCAGGCCGGCGCGGGTTTCCGGCGCGATGCGCAACGCCGACAGTGGCAATGGCGCCAGGAGCGCCTCCTCCTCGCCGCCGGCGATGATGCGGTCGCCATGGAAGCGCGCCGCCGCCCAGGCGGCGCCCGGCGTCGAGGCAAGGCCGGCGCGGACATCGAAACCCTGCTGGAAGAAGCGGGTGAGGATCTCGTCCTGCATGGCGCGCTCGCCGCCGAAGAGATGCGTGCAGCCGGTGACGTCGAGGAACAGCCCGTCCTCGCCGTCGATCGCCACCAAAGGCGTGTAGCGGTCGCACCAGTCGGCGAGGCCTTCGAGCAGCCGGCGGTCGGCTTCCGCATCGGCCTCGACCACATCGATCGTGGGATGCATGGCGCGCGCATCGGCGATGCCCATGCCGCGCTTCAATCTGAGCGCCTCAGCCCGCTCGTCGAGGGCCGCGATGCGCTGGGTGTTGTTGTCGCGATGGCTGATCACAAGCGGCGGGTGAGGTGACGGCAGGTGATGCGGGGGCCGGGAACGCCAGGACCGCCCCAGGCGCTGGCGCAGGATCCGCTCCGCGGCCAGATGCGGGAACCACAGCGACAGAATTCTCTGTTCTTTCTGCAAAAGCGTGCTCATTTGGGTTCCACTCCAGTGTGAATTGTCCGGGCAGGGCCGTGCGGCTCTTGCCGATATCGAGTTTGAAGGCGGGGCGGCCGATCGAGCCGGCGAGCGGCCCAGCGACGGTTTCGCGGCTTGCCGCCGCCGCCGCCGAGACGATGAGGCGCACGGGCGCTGCGGTGGGATCGGCCTCGCCGGCCTGGCGCAGCAAAAGCAGCGGCCGGCCGGCATTCTGGGCGCGGGCGTGCAGCCGGCGCGTGGCGGTGAGGTCGAGCCGCTGGGGACTGCCGCGGATCTCGAGGATGACCGCGGCAAAGGCCGTCATGCGGGCGGCCTCCTCGGCGATCCACAGTGCGTCGAGCAGTTTTGGCGCCTCGGAAAACAGCAATTGCTCCGGCTCGATGCCAAACAGGGCGTGAAGGCCCCTGGCATAGGGAAAGCCGGCCTCGTGGAAAATTTCCGCCGTGCCGACCCAGAGGATCGGCAGGCCCTGCTTCTCTCTGAGGATCAGGCTTACGAGCGACAGCGCGAAGCCGGCAACGGCGCCGGCATCGCGAGTCTCCAGGCCATGGATTTCGCTGAGCGCCGCCTTGGGCAGGCCGCCGCCGAGGGCGGCGTCGAGGCGACCGATGCCGGTATGCAGGAAGGCGTCCGCCGAAGCCACGGCGAGGCCACGCCGGACGATCGTCCTGTCCGCTCGAGTGGCATCCACGATACCACCGGCCGTCGGCGCCTGCAGGCGCTCGGGCAGCGTTCCCTCGATCTTCGCGATCTGGCGGCGCAGGGCAAAAACAGTGTCCCGCGCCACGGCGCTCATCGCCATGACGTTCACTTCCGGCAGCAATTGTTCCTGTTATGTTCCTATAGATTCCAGAGGCGCCCGGAAGAGTCAAGCAGAGTCACAAGGAATTTATTCCTTCGAGCTTTTACCCTGAAAGCGAACGCCCAGCCGGCTCATTTGCCTCTATCGGCGCGAAAGCCTATATGCCGGGATCAAAGGAAATTTCATGGCCCGCATCTATAAGACACGCTCTTGGCACGACCAGCTCTCGCCGTCGATGGACGAGATAGAGCTTCTGGCGCTGGAGACCTATGCCCATCTGCCGGACGAGTTCCGCAAGCTCACCGGCGAGATCATTATCCAGATCGCCGATTTCCCGACCGACGAGATCATGGACGACCTGTCGCTGGAGACGCCTTTCGACCTGCTCGGCCTGTTCGAAGGACGTGGCATCGCCGAGCGCTGGAACCCGCAGACCGGCGAGGGGCCGAACCGCATCACGCTCTACCGCCGCGCCATACTCGACTACTGGGCCGAGAACGAAGAGACGATGGGCGACATCGTCACCCACGTGCTGATCCACGAGATCGGCCACCATTTCGGCCTGTCGGACGACGACATGGAGCGCATCGAGGAAGCGGCCGAGCAGGCGGCGGCGGGCTGAGCGTGCACTTCGTCATCCTAGGGCGAAGCAAGGAGCGAAGCGACGCGCGCAGACCCTAGGATCCATGCCGTTCCATCAACACCAAACCCGCGGTGCAGAACGGAACGCTTGCCGCCCGACACCCGCAAACGTCCCCTATATTCTGATCCGCTGCGCCTCTAGGGTCTTCGCGACGGAGCTTCGCTCCTGCTCCGCCCTAGAATGACGAAGTGGGGGTTGCCGCTCTTTCTACCAGTCGCTCAGCTTGGTGTCCGGGCCGTAGTCCTGGCCTTCGACATCCTTCACCACGGCCTGGCCGCAGCGCATCGACTTGGTCTTCTTGTCATAGGCGTAGGTCGGCGAGCCGAACAGGTGCCAGCCCTTGTTCAGCGCCGCCGTCACCTTGTGGCAGAAGGTTGAATCGTCCGGGCCGGACAGAAAGCGGTAGAGTTTCATTTTTCGAGCCTGTCTTGAATATCGGCGCATCATGCGCCGATGATTATCGCCTTCGCCAGAAGTTTCTCGGCTTCCGCCAGATGCAGCCGCTCGACCATGCGGCCGTCCATCGCGATCACGCCCTTGCCGGCATTTTCGGGCCGCGCGAACGCATCCCTGATCGCGCGGGCCCTGGCCAGCGCCTCGGACGACGGCGAGAAGGCGCGGTTCGCCGGCTCGATCTGGGCGGGATGGATCAGCGACTTGCCGTCGAAACCCATGGCCGCGCCGTCGGCGCATTCGCGCGCCAGGGCGTCGAGGTCGCGAAAATCATTGGCGACGCCGTCGATCACGTCAAGGCCGCCGGCGCGCGCGGCGAGCACCAATTGCATCAGCCAGGGCATCAGATAGCGCCGGTCGGGCGTCGCCAGGATGCCAGTCGCCTTCACCAGGTCATTCGTTCCGGCAACGAAACAAGCGAGGCGCGACGCTGGATCGCGGCCAAGCTCGGCGATGGCGCCGATGTTGAGCAGCGCCTTGGGCGTCTCGACCATCGCCCATAGTTTCACGCTGTCCGGGGCGAAATTGTCGTCGAGCAGGTCGCCCGCCTCGAGGATGTCGCGCGGCGTGCCGATCTTGGGCAGGAGAATGCCGTCGGGCTCGGCCTTGGCCACGTCCAACAGGTCGTCGGCGCCCCATTCGCTGGCGAGCGGGTTGATGCGCACCACCATCTCGCAGCGTTTTTCGCGCCCGACGAGAATGCCGGCAATCTTGTCGCGCGCGGCTTTCTTGTCGGCCGGCAGGACGGCGTCCTCGAGATCGATGATGACGGCGTCGCAGGCAAGCGAAGCGATCTTGGCGAGCGCCTTGTCGTTCGAGGCGGGAATGTAAAGCACCGAGCGGCGCGGGCGGTAGGGTTCCTGAGCCATGGCCGATCTATGCAGGGTGATGGCGGATGAGGCAAGGTGCGGAGTAATCTTCTCCTTGAGGGGCCGCAAGGGTGAGATGCCCGGCAGGGCGGAGGCGCACGCTGTCCTGCCAACCCGTCCTTCGTCATTCTAGGGTCTGCGCGCGTCGCTTCGCTCCTTGCTCCGCCCTAGAATGACGAAGGATAGATCGCAGCTTCACGCGCAAGAACCCTCTCTATCGCCTTTGACGACATCCCAGGGGCTGGCACCGCCATATGCGATGCCGTACTCGAGCGTCTCGGGCGCCGGCGCCAGGCTGTCCTGCACCAAATCTGCAAATCTGTGCGGAAAACCTCCTCCAATCCGCCGCGCGTTCACCGTGCCCGTCGGCGACAAAGCCGGCATGCGAACACCTCACACATCCCGCTGGTCCCTGCCGCGCCGGCTCCGCGACGAAGGCTGGTGGCTCGTCGAGCCGCAAAGGCGGCGCGTGACGGCGACGGTGCTTCCGTTCAGATCGCGGCCGGCATGCGGCGGCGCTAACACAGCCAGGAAGGCCCAGCGATGACGACGATGACCGTGACGGCGCCGGCGAGCACGACATCGCCTGTCCCGAGCTACTGCCGCCGTGTCGGCGCCGCCGCGCTGCTGGTGGCGCTGGCCGATTTTCTTTTCTACGGCCAGCCGGTCGGGATCACCGTCTTCATCTTCGCGACCGTGCTCGCCGCCACGGTCGTCGCCATGCACCCGGCGGCGCTCAGCGACGGCCGGGTCTGGCTGAAACCGGCCGCGCTGTTCGCCGCGCTGCTGCCTCTCGTCGAAAATGTCAGCCCGCTTTCGCTGCTGGTCGCTGTCGCGGCACTTGCGGTCTTCGCGCTGTCGTTGGCCGGGCGGCTGCGCAGCGAACCTGCCCGAATAGCCCGCCAGCTCAGCCTGTTCCTGGTCGCAGCGCCCTTCCGCTTCGCCCGCGACTTCTTCCGCTGGCGCAAGGCAGCGCGGGAACTCGGTCAGCGGCGGCTTCAGCTTACGGCGATTGTCGTCTGGATCATGCCCTTGACGCTTGGCGTCGTCTTCCTGGCGCTGTTCGGCGCCGCCAATCCGATCATCGAGCACTGGCTGTCGCTGATCGACCTCTACGCGCTCCTCGAAAAAATTGAGTTCGCGCGGCTGATCTTCTGGCTGATCGTGCTTGCCGGCGTCTGGGCGTTCCTGAGGCCGCGCCTGCCGCGCTTCGCCTTCCGTGTCAGGCGCGTTTTGCCTGCCACGCCCGCAGCGAGACCGGCGAAGGCCGAGGATATCCTCTTCGGCAAGGCGGCCATCCTGCGCGCGCTGATTGTCTTCAATGGCTTGTTCGCGGTGCAGAGCGCGCTCGACGCCACCTATCTCTGGGGCGGGGTCGCCCTGCCCGACGGGATGACCTATGCCGCCTATGCGCATCGCGGCGCCTATCCGCTGGTCGCCACCGCGCTGCTCGCCGCCGGCTTCGTGCTGGCGGCGCTGCGCTCGGGCAGCGAGACGTCCCGGGATCCGCTGATCCGCGGGCTGGTCTATCTCTGGGTGACGCAGAACATCGCGCTGGTGATCTCCTCGATGCTGCGGCTCGATCTCTATATCGACGTCTATGCGCTCACCTATCTGCGCATCGCCGCCTTCATCTGGATGGGACTGGTGGCGGCGGGACTGGCCCTCATCGTCGCCCGCATCGCGTTTCAAAAATCCGGCGAATGGCTGCTCTCCGCCAATCTTGTGACACTATCGGCGACGCTTTATGCCTGCTGCTTCGTCAACTTCGCAGCAACGATCGCCAACTTCAATGTCGACCATTCCCTGGAAATGACCGGATCCGGCACTCCGCTCGACACGCCGTATCTGCACTCGCTGGGCGCTGTCGCCATGCCGGCGCTGGACCGCTACTACACACACAAGATCGGAATGCCGACCACTTATCTGGCCGACCAGGTGATGATCGACGATTATCTCGCCGAACAAAAGAAATGGCGCGCCTGGAGCTTTCGCGACTGGCGGCTGGTACGGGTTCTCGACAACAGAGGCCCGCTCGTGCTTCCTCCATCTGTGCAACCGTCCGCACCGGGCCATTGATCGATGCCGCACAATATCCTCGTCGCCGACGACGACCCGCATATCCGCGAGATCATCTGCTTCGCGCTGGAAAAGGCCGGCATGAAGACGGCCGCCGTCGCCGATGGCGCCGCAGCACTCCAGGCGGTCGAGCGCCGCGCGCCCGACCTCATCGTGCTCGACATCGGCATGCCGGAGATGGACGGGCTCGAGGTCTGCCGCCGGCTCAGGCAAAAATCCGACGTGCCGGTGCTGTTCCTGTCCGCGCGGGATGAAGAGATCGACCGCATTCTGGGTCTGGAGATGGGCGGCGACGACTATGTGACCAAGCCGTTCAGCCCGCGCGAGCTGGTCGCCCGCGTCAACGTCATCCTGCGGCGCGCGCGTCCGGCCGCCGTGGAAGAAGAGGCGGACGATCGTGAATTCACACATGGCAAGCTCATGCTCGTCCCGGCAAGCCATGAAGCAAGTTTCGGCGGCAGGCCGCTCACCTTGACGGCGATCGAGTTCGCGATCCTGAAAGGCTTCCTCGCCCGGCCGCAGCACGTGCTTGGCCGCGACGCGGTGATGGCCAATGCCTATGCCTCCAACATCCATGTCTCCGAGCGCACGGTCGACAGCCACATCCGCAACGTGCGGGCCAAGCTGGCCGCGGTCGGCTGTATCGATGCGATCGCGACGGTGCATGGCGTCGGCTTCCGGCTCGGCCGATGCGGTGGTTGAGCAAGGAAAGGTGGCGGCCGCGGCTCGCCACCGTCGTCGTCGTCATCTTGATCCTGGTCATGGCGTTGCCGCTGGTTGGGCTGTTCTTCTTTCGGCTTTATGAGAACCAGCTGATCCGCCAGACCGAGGGCGAGCTGATCGCGCAAGGGGCGGTCGTCGCCGCCGTCTATGCCAGCGAGGTGCGCGCGGCCGGCATCGCCCCGGAAAGACTGGGGGCGCCGGTCTCGGCCGATCCGGCAAGGGACAACAACTATCCCTATGATCCGATCGAGCCGCGCCTCGACCTTGCCTCGGACGATGTCATGCCGTCGCGGCCGGCGGCGCTTCCCGCCACGCCCGATCCCGCCTTCGCGGCAATAGGCGCGCGGCTCGACGGCATTCTCGACGAGACGCAGAAAACGACGCTCGCCGGCTTCCGGCTGCTCGATCCACGCGGCGTGGTGATCGCCGGTGGCGACGAGGTCGGCCAGTCGCTCGGCGAGATCGAAGAGGTGCGGACCGCGCTTTCCGGCGCTTATGCCAGCGAGCTCAGGCTGCGCATCCCCGACCAGCCGACCCCGCCGCTCTATTCGGTCAGCCGCGGCACCAAGGTCCGCGTCTTCGTCGCCATGCCGGTCGAGCTCGACGGCCGGGTCGCCGGCGTCGTGTACCTGTCGCGAACGCCGAACAACATCGTCAAGCACCTCTATGGCGAGCGCGGCAAGGTGACGTTGGCGGCCATCGCCATCCTCGGCGGCACACTTTTGATCGCGCTGGTGTTCATCCGCACCGTCAGCCGGCCGATCTACGCGCTGATCGACCGCACGAAGCGCATCGCCGCCGGCGACCGCGACGCAATCAGGCCGCTCGACCATCACGGCACGCGCGAGATGGCGGCGCTGTCCGCGGCCTTCCTCGACATGGCGCAAAAGCTGCAGGCGCGTTCCGACAGCATCCAGACCTTCGCCACCCATGTCTCGCATGAATTGAAATCGCCGCTGACGGCGATCCAGGGCGCGGCGGAGCTGCTCAGGGATTCCGGCGGCGCGATGGACGAGGCCGAGCGGCGGCGCTTCTCCAACAACATCGTCACCGACGCCGGGCGGCTCAATCTCCTGGTGCGCCGGCTGCTCGACCTGGCGCGCGCCGAGAACCTGGAACCGAGCGGTGACAGCACGACGCTTCATGCGGCCCTGGCATCGTTGCCGATCGACACCAGGCTGGAAGCGCGGCTTGAAGGCGGCGGCGACATCAGGCTCGGCATCTCGGCCGAGAATCTCGGCATCGTGCTCGCCAACCTCATCGACAACTCGGCGAGGCATGGCGCCCGACAGGCGGCGATCCATGCCTCAGCCGATGGCGAGCGCGCGTCGGTCCAGATCGGCGACGACGGCGACGGCATCTCGGCCGCCAACCGCGCCAGGATCTTCGAGCCGTTCTTCACCACGCGGCGCGAGTCCGGCGGCACCGGCATGGGGCTCGGCATCGTGCTGGCCCTCCTGAAAGCGCATGATGGCACGATCAGGCTGGTTGACTCCGAGCGCGGCACGCGCTTCGAGATCGACTTGCCGGTTGCGTGAAGACGCGACCGAATGATCGGAGAAAAAATGCGCTACGACATCGTCATCATCGGCGGAGCCATCGTCGGGTCCTCGGTCGCCTACTATTTGCGCGAGGAGGGCTTTACCGGCTCGATCGCGCTGATCGAGCGCGATCCGCAGTTTCCGCATGCGGCGACGACGCTGTCGCTCGCCTCGATCCGCCAGCAATTCTCCATCCCGGAAAACATCCGCCTGTCGCAGTTCACGCTGAAACTGTTCCGTCGGCTGAAGGAAATCTTCGGCGCCGACGCCGATATCGGCTTTCGCGAGGGCGGCTACCTCATCCTCGCCGGCGAGGCCGGCCTGCCGATCCTCAAGTCCAATCACGAGACGCAGGTCGCCGAGGGCGCCGATATCCTGCTCGAGGACGCCGGACAGCTGGCGCGCCGCTTCCCGTGGCTGTCGGTCGAAGGCATCACCGCCGGCGCTTTTGGCCGCAGCGGCGAGGGCTGGTTCGACGCGCATGCGCTGCTGACGCTGTTCCGCAAGGCGCTGCGCGACAAGAAGATCGATTTCATCACCGCCTCCGTCACCGGCATTGCGCGCGACGGCAATCGCGTCACCGGCGTCAGCCTCGACAATGGCGAGACGCTGGAAGCGGGCATCGTCGTCAACGCCGCCGGGCCGAACGCCGGCAAGGTGGCGGGTTTTGCCGGGCTTGCGCTGCCGGTCGAGCCGCGCAAGCGCAACGTTTTCGTCTTCGAGGCGCGCGAGAAATATGCCGACATGCCGCTGCTGGTCGATCCAAGCGGAATCTATGTGCGGCCGGAAGGCTCCGTCTACCTCACCGGCGGCGCCGAGCCGGAGGAGGGCGATGTCGCGCCCGATCCGAAGGATTTCGACGTCAACTGGCCGCTGTTCGAAGAGGTGGTCTGGCCGACCTTAGCCGCCCGCATCCCGGCCTTCGAAGCGATCAAGCCGACGCGCGCCTGGGTCGGGCATTACGACTACAACACGCTCGACCAGAACGCGGTGATCGGCCCGCACCCGGAGGTCGAGAACTTCCTCTTCGCCAACGGTTTCTCCGGCCACGGCCTGCAGCAGGCGCCGGCAGTGGGGAAGTCGATCGCCGAGTTGATCGTGCATGGCGGGTACAGGACGGTGGACTGCAGGGCGTTTGGATATGAACGGGTGGCGGAGGGAAGGGCGTTCAGGGAATTGAATGTGATCTAGCGTCAGCGCTCTCTTCTCCCCTTGCTTGCGGGAGAAGGGGCGGCCGCGCCGGTAAAATAGCCCTGCAGCCATCCAAGCACCCGCGCCCAGCCTTCGGCATGTTCGGCCGCCGCATCCGGGAAACCCGCGAAGCCGCCATGGCAGACGGTGAGCCGCGTGCCGCCGCCGATCGGCTCAAGCAGATAGGCCACCGTCGTCTCGTGATGCCCCAGCGCCGGATGGTCCCAATCGTAGCGCCGCGTCTGCACGATGCGGCGCGGCATCTCGATTTCGAGGAATTTTCCGCCGGCGGGGAAGTGTCTGCCGTCGGCGGCCTGCACCGTGACGTTCCAACCGCCGCCGACGCGCAGATCGGCGGACCAGTCGGTCATGCGGTAGGTTTCGGGCGAACCCCACCAGCGCTCGACTTCACTGGTGACCAGCGCCACGATAACCTCGCCCGGCGAGGCGCAAAGCTCGGCCGAGGCCATGACCGTGTCTGCATTCGCCATGGCTTGCGGTAACGACAAGTGAAGCATCAGATTCAACTCCACCAAGGATTGTCTCGTATCCGAAACGAACGTTCACCCCTTTGACGGCGGGCGCTCGAAACCCTTGCCGGTTTCAAGCAGGCTTTTGAGGCTCGCCAGAACCAGCGGCCAGCCCTTGGAGACGTTCGGGATCAGCCTGTGCGGGCCGTCGGCCTCGTGGATGACGGCGAGCTTCATCAACTCGCCGTCGGGCTCTATGGTGAAGGTGCAGCGCGTATAGCCGTCCTCCTTGACCTCGGGCATCCATTCGTTGCGCCATTTGATGACCAGGCGTCTTGGCGGGTCAACCTCGAGGATCTCGCCCGAGTCGGCGACGCGCCCGTCGGGGAAGATCAGTTTCCAGCTCGAGCCGACCTTCCAGTCGCTCTCCTGATGGGAGCAGAGGAAGAACTGCCGGTTGAATTCCGGATCGGTCAGCGCCTGCCAAAGTTTTTCAGGCGTCGTGCGGATATAGGTGACATAAACAAAGCTGTTCTCGCTCACGGCTCTTCCCTTTCAAGGCGTTGCTTCAGGTGGCTGAGGGCAGCAAGCCGCCCTCGCTCGAACTTGCCGATCCAGCGCTCGGCGATCTCGTTGATCGGAACGGGGTTGAGGTAATGCTCCTTCTCGCGGCCGCGGCGCATGGTGGTGACGAGGTTGGCCTCCTCGAGGATCGCCAGGTGCTTGGTCACCGCCTGCCGCGTCATCTCCATGTGCTCGCAGAGCGCGTTCAGCGTCTGCCCGTTCCGGGCATGGAGACTGTCCAGCAATTGCCGGCGGGTCGGGTCGGCCAAAGCGCGAAAGACGGCATCCATGCTCATGGCTCTAATATGCAACCATTTGGTTGCATGTCAAGCGGTGGCAAAAATATTCTGCCGCCTGATGACTGCTTGCCTAAGTTTTCTTGCTTGCCGGATTGTGCCTGTCTTGAGGTGGCTTCGCTTTTGAGCAGCGCCTTCCCCCACTCCGTCGCTGCTTCGCAGCGCCACCTCTCCCCCCTCCGGAGGGAGAGGAAGGGAGCCAGGGTCGGCGACCTCGCACGGTTCCTCTCCCCCGTCGATCGGGGGAGAGGTGTCGAGCGAAACTCGACGGAGTGGGGGTCGATCTGGCTCGCCGGTTCCAGGCAGGAGTCGGCTCCGATATCGGTGGCGGTTCAGGTCAGCGTTTGCGGGAGAACCAGAAGGCGTCGGCCATGCGCGTCATGCCGATGCGCTCGTAGAAGCCGACGGCGTCGGGCATCGAGATCAGGCTGATGGCGACGGAAGGGCCAAGGTGGCGCTGCGCTTCGTCCATCAGGCCCTTGCCGACGCCGAGACCCTGTGCCGAGGCGGATACGGCGAGCTCGGAGATGTAGCAGACCCAGGAAAAATCGGTGATGCCGCGCGCGACGCCGATCAGCGGCTTGCCCTCGATGTCGAGCCGCGCTGTCAGCACCAGATTGGCGTTGCCGAGCATTGTCTTCAGGCGCGCTTCGTCGTCGACGGGCCGTGTTTCACCGAGGCCGGATTCGACCAGCACACGGCGGAATTCGGCGACGTCGAGGGCAGGCTCGCTGGCGTAAAGGACTTTGGAAGGCTCAACCATGATCGCAGACTGCACCAGCCGGCCAGGATTTCGAAGCCGTTTTTTAGGTATTGCAGCTCCGGCGCGCATGCCATGCTCGACTTGGCCCAAGGCCCGCGCACGAACAGTTGCCTTTCATTTGCCGCCGGCTTTGTGTAAACCGTCCGGCAAAATTCCCCGCAAGCCAAGAAGACGGGCAAGGATCATGGATAAATTCACCAAGCTCACCGGCGTCGCCGCGCCCATGCCGATCGTCAATGTCGACACCGACATGATCATCCCGAAGGATTATCTCAAGACGATCAAGCGCACCGGGCTCGGCACCGGCCTGTTCGCCGAGATGCGCTACAACGAGGACGGTTCGGAGAACCCGGATTTCGTGCTCAACAAGCCGGCCTACCGCAAGGCGCAGATCCTGGTCGCCGGCGACAATTTCGGCTGCGGCTCGAGCCGCGAGCATGCGCCCTGGGCGCTGCTGGATTTCGGCATACGCTGCGTGATTTCGACCTCGTTCGCCGACATCTTCTACAACAACTGCTTCAAGAACGGCATCCTGCCGATCACCGTCAGCCCGGAAGACCTCGACAAGCTGATGGACGACGCCTCGCGCGGCTCCAACGCGACGCTGTCGATCGATCTGGAAGCCAAGGAAATCCGCGGGCCGGACGGCGGCGTGGTGACGTTCGACCTCGACGACTTCAAGCGCCATTGCCTCTTGAACGGCCTCGACGACATCGGGCTGACCATGGAGAAGGCCGGCGCCATCGCATCCTTCGAGAAGAAGAATGCCGAGCAGCGCCCCTGGGCCTGAGCACCTAAGCTATATCGATAGGCCCCGGCCATGGCAGGCCGGGTTCGTGGCGGCTGAATGGAGGGACAGTCATGACACGCTCGCTTCTGGCCGCCGCCGGTGCTTCGGCGGCAATAATCCTTCTCGTCACAATCGGCGCGAATGCGCAGACCGCCGCGCCGGCCACGCAGCCGGCGCCCGCCACGTCCGACCAGCCGGCGGCCGATCAAGGCGCATCCGACCAGGGATCGGGCAGCGACCAGGCCGCGTCGGATGACGACAAGCAGGCGCCGATCCCGTTCGAAGGCGGCCAGCTCACCATCACGCAGCCGGAGCAGGACGGCGAGAAGGTGCTGTCCTATGACGGCAAGCAGCTGGCCAGCAATTACGACGTCTTCTTCGACAGGATCGTCAAGATCGGCGACGTCAACGTGGCGCTGGTCGATGTCGGCGACGGCGGCAACCAGTGCGGTCCGGCCAAGGTCATCGTCTGGAAGCCGAAGGACGGCGAGATCCAGACCACCACGGTCGAGCAGGACGAATGCGGCGCGCCGCCGGCGGCAGTCTCCGACAGCGCCATCTATTTCGTGCCCTATCTGCTGCCCGGCGATTCCAAGCCGGCGCTGCAATGGTCGCCTACGGAAGGGCTGACGACCTCCGGCAACCTCACCTACACGCCCGAACCCGGCACCGGCTGGAAGGATGTCGACCCGTCGAAATACGACAACATCATCGACGCCTTCCACAACGAGGCCGTCTACAAGGCCGGACAGGCGCTGCTGGGCGACGACATGCCCGACATGGCGACCAGCCTGCTGGTCGGCGGCGGCACCGAAAAGACGGCATCCGGCGCCTTCTACGCCACCGGCTGCGTGCCGCATGACTGCGGCGGCAACGACGGCTTCATGGCCGTCGACCCGGCCAAGCAGAAAGTCTATTTCGCCCGCCGCGGCGACAATGGCGAGCCGCAGGCCTGGCCACCGGTCAAGGACTGGCCTGAGGACATCAAGAAGGCCTATGACGACGCGCAAGGGTCGGGGAATTAAGGTATGCTGATATTCAGGTGAGGCCGGCCTGCAAGTGGCGGCCTCCTGCGCTTCCGGTGCTCACGTACTTAAGTACGCTCCGCTCCGGTTCTCGGCAGCCACCACTTTCGACTCGGCCTGACCTGAAGCTCAACATACCTTAGGCCGGTGTCTTGCTGATCACCCGTCAGCTTCGTCATCCACGGGCGGAGCGACGCGCAGCGGAGCCCAGGCCCGAGGATCCATGCCGTGACGGTTGCCGTAGCGTAGAGTGGGGCGGGTCAAAATTCTGCACCGCCAGCGGCGCTTCGGCATAACGGCATGGATTCCAGGGTCTGCGCGCGTCGCTTCGCTCCTTGCTTCGCCCTGGAATGACGACGGGAGGGACGGCCATCGCTAATCTCCGAGGCTGGCGCTTGCCTTCGTAACAATGCTCCGCCCGGCTTGGCCCACGACCTGCGCCACTCCGCCTGCTAAATGCAGGACTGCAACCCAACGAGGCCGCCCCATGCGCAAGCTCATCTCCACCGGCTCCCCCTTCGAGAAGACCGCCGGCTATTCGCGCGCGGTGCTGCAGGGCGACTGGTGTTTCGTGTCCGGAACGACCGGCTACGACTATGCCACCATGACCATGCCGGATACGGTCGAGGCGCAGACGCGCAACTGCCTCGCGACCATCGCCAAGGCGCTGGCCGATGGCGGCTTCGACATGGCCGACGTGGTGCGGGCGCATTACTACATCACCGACCAGGCTTTCGTTGACGTGGTCTTCCCGATCCTCGGCGAGGCGTTTGGCGACATCCGCCCGGCGGCGACGATGATCGTGTGCCAGCTCAACAAGCCGGAGATGAAGATCGAGATCGAGGTGACGGCGCTGCGGCGCACGGCATAGGAGCTGAGGGATGGCGGTTCGGCGCATCGTAACCAACATCGCCACAAGGGACATCGCCGCGGCGAAGCGCTTCTATCGTGACGTGCTTGGCCTCGATCTGCTCATGGATATGGGCTGGATCGCCACCTACGGCTCCGAGGAACGGATGCAGGTGCAGGTGAGCTTCATGGCCGAGGGCGGATCGGGGACGCCGGTGCCGGACCTGTCGATCGAGGTCGACGACGTGGATGCGGCGCTTGCGGGTATGGAGAAGGCCGGTTTTGCCATCGAATACGGCCCGGCCGATGAACCCTGGGGCGTGCGTCGCTTCTATGTGCGCGACCCGTTCGGCCGGCTGGTGAATGTTCTGTCGCATCGGTAGGCGCTGCCGGTCTTCTTTGAGACGCTGGCGGGACAGCACCCCTCTCTGTCCTGCCGGACATCTCCGGCAAGGGGGAGATTGGCAGCTTGGCCGCCCCGCTCCTCTTTTTCAACGTCGGCGATTGGCGAAGGCCGAAGTGCATCGATCTCCCCCCTTGCGGGGGAGATGCCCGGCAGGGCAGAGGGGGGTGTGAAGGATCTCGGCGCTCGTCCCCTTGCGCCGCAAGCGCTTGCCGTTTAGCAAGGCGCCGGTTCAATTCTCTCACCGGACGGTTCTCCATGGCTTCGAAAAATCTCTTCCTGCTCGCCGGCGACGGCATCGGCCCCGAGGCCATGGCCGAGGTGAAGAAGCTGATCAACGCCATGAACGACAAGCTCGGCAGCGGCTTCGCCACCGACGAGGGGCTGGTCGGCGGCTGCGCTTACGATGCGCATGGCGCGGCGATCTCCGATGCAGACATGGCAAAGGCGATGGCGGCGGATGCGGTGCTGTTCGGCGCCGTCGGCGGGCCGAAATGGGATGCCGTGCCTTACGAGGTGCGCCCCGAGGCCGGCCTGCTGCGGCTGCGCAAGGACATGGAGCTGTTCGCCAACCTCAGGCCCGCGATCTGCTACCCGGCTTTGGCCGCCTCTTCCTCGCTCAAGCAGGACGTGGTCGAGGGCCTCGACATCCTGATCGTGCGCGAGCTCACCGGCGGCGTCTATTTCGGCGAGCCGAAGCAGATCATCGATCTCGGCAACGGCCAGAAGCGCGGCATCGACACCCAGGTCTACGACACGTTCGAGATCGAGCGCATTTCGGGCGTCGCCTTCGAGCTGGCGCAGACGCGCAAGAATCACGTCACCTCGATGGAAAAGCGCAACGTCATGAAGTCGGGCGTGTTGTGGAACGAGGTGGTCAGCCAGACGCACAAGGCCAGATACAGCGACGTCAAGCTCGACCACATGCTGGCCGATGCCGGCGGCATGCAGCTGGTGCGCTGGCCGAAGCAGTTCGACGTCATCGTCACCGACAATCTGTTCGGCGACATGCTCTCCGACATCGCCGCCATGCTCACCGGCTCGATCGGCATGCTGCCGTCGGCCTCGCTCGGCGCGCCGGATGTGAAGACCAAGAAGCGCAAGGCGCTCTACGAGCCGGTGCACGGCTCGGCGCCCGACATCGCCGGCAAGGGCATCGCCAACCCGATCGCGATGATCGCGTCCTTCGCCATGTGCCTGCGCTATTCCTTCGGCATGGTCGCCGAGGCCGACAAGCTCGAGGCGGCGATCGCCGCCGTGCTCGACGACGGCCTGCGCACCAAGGACATCTTCTCGGAAGGCATGAAGGAAGTCGGCACCACCGAAATGGGCGACGCCATCATCGCCAAGTTCCTGGGGTGATCGTATGACCGTCGACATTCGCTGGGCGAGGGTCGACGACGCCGAAGCGCTCGCCACAAGGGCGTCGGCCGTGCGCTGGTCGGCTTTCTCGCCGGCCATTGCGTCGGCAAAGGCATCGGCTGCATCGATCTGACCCACGGAAGAGAGGAACGAAGGCGCGCTGCGTTTCTACCGCCGGCTTGGCGCCGAGCGCCACGGCCAGAAGATCTTCCTCAGGCTGTCGGGCGACGCGCTGAACAAGGTCGCTAGAACCTGACGCCGGCCTGTATCGGCCCCCATCGGTTCTCCCCGAACTGTGAAGGTAGAAGTCCGTAGATCAGAAACGCCACGGCTCCGAAAGCCGGGATGTAGCAAAGCAAGGCAAGCCAGCCGGTCAGCCCGATGTCGTGCAGACGCCGCACGACGACTGCGATCGACGGAAGGATTGCTGCCAGCACGAAAAGCAGGGCAGGAATGTACCCGATCGACGTCCTTGGGCCGTCATCGAAGCCGCTTATCGCCAGGTTGAGGAGGATACCGAAACCGAACAGCGCGATGAGCACGACGTAGAACCACAGATAGAACGCCCAAAACTCCTTACGGCGCGCTCGGCCGGTGAAATTGCGGTAGTCGTCGCCGAGCGCACGTAGAAAATAGGCCCACAGTCCCACGGAGCTGGCGGAATGGGGTTCGGCGATGCGGCCGCGCTGTTCCGGATTGCCGTTTGCCGGGAGCGAAGGTCGGCTCGCGGCCACGATGTCGTGTGCAGTTCCGTTGTCTGGCGTGAACTCGACCAGCAGACCTCTGGCGAGGGGAATGCCCTTTGTCAGGTCCTTGCGGCCGAAGATGTAGCGCTTGCCGTCGACGCCGTTGATGTAGCCGTAGTCGTGGTCCTCGTCGTAGTGAAACACAGTGCCGCGCATTGACTCCCCCCTGCATCGCCTTTAAAACTATCAATGGTTGCAGAAAATAGCAATGCACGCATGGCGCTAGAGCGTGACACCGGCCGGGATAAGTCCCCACTTGTTCTCACTGCCGATGTCGGCGACAGCCGCGCAAGAATTGGCCGAGCGAGTGATAGATTGGCTTATAGTCACACGGGCCGCTTCTTCGACTTCTTGTTTTTCATCGGCCCCGGCTTGTTGAACTTCGGTTTGCCAGGCTTCCAAGATTTCGCCTCGCCGCCAGGCTGTCGCTCGCCCGGTTCCCGCTTCTCGAATCTGGGGCTCTTCTGGTCGAAAGCACCCTTGCCGCGATGCGGCTTCTTGTCCGGCTTCGGCGGCTGGTAGCCGGCCCGCGACAGGTCCGGCGTGCCGTCGATCCGCTTGACCGCGATGTTGCCCTGAAGCTTGCGGTCGGGGCCGATCGCGGCGACGAATCGGTCGGCCCAGTCGGCGGCGATCTGCACGAAGGTTTCTTCCGGCTGCATCTTGATGGCGCCGATCTCGCGCTTGGACATGCCGGCGGTGCGACACAGCATCGGGATCAGCCAGCGCGGCTCGGCATTCTGCCGGCGGCCGACCGAAAGCGAGAACCAGACGCTGTCGCCGAAATCGTCACGGCGGCTGGGTGTTTCGTCGCGGCGCGCGAATTTCTCGCCCGCCAATCTTTCATGCGAAGGCGTGAACGGCGCGACGTCGAGCAGGTCCTCAGGCGCCGAGCGGCTGCTGCGGCAAAGCCGCACGAAGGCGGCCGCCACTTGTTCGGCGCCGTGCTGGTTGAGCAGCGTCTCGATGAAGGAGCGCTCCTCCTCGTTGATCGGTTCGGCAAGCGCGGGGTCGGCCAGAATGCGCTCGTCGTCGCGGCGCAGCACATCGTCGGCCGAGGGCGGGCTCGCCCATGTCGCCTTGATGCCGGCATTGCCAAGCAGCCGCTCGGTGCGCCTGCGGGCATTTCCAGGAACGATCAGGGCGCTGACGCCCTTGCGCCCGGCGCGGCCCGTGCGACCACTGCGATGCAGCAGCGTCTCGGGGTTGGTCGGCAGATCGGCATGCACCACCAGCTCGAGATTGGGCAGGTCGATGCCACGCGCCGCGACATCCGTTGCGATGCAGACTTTTGCGCGGCCGTCGCGCATCGCCTGCAGCGCGTGGCTGCGCTCGTTCTGGCTGAGCTCGCCCGACAGCGCCACGACGGAGAAATTGCGGTTGTTGAAGCGCGCCGTCAGGTGGTTGACCGCCGCGCGTGTGTTGCAGAACACCAGTGCGTTTTGCGCCTCGTAGTAGCGCAGCACGTTGATGATGGCGTTTTCCCGATCAGCCTGGACAACGCTGAGCGCTCGGTATTCGATGTCGAGATGCTGCTTTTCCTCGCCCGAGGCCGAGATCCGCACCGCATCGCGCTGGTAGCCCTGGGCGAGCGTGGCGATGGAGCGCGGCACGGTGGCGGAAAACATCAGCGTGCGGCGCTCGGGCGGTGCGGCATCGAGGATGAATTCGAGGTCTTCGCGAAAACCGAGGTCTAGCATCTCGTCGGCCTCGTCGAGCACCACCGCCTTCAGCGCCGACATGTCGAGCGCGCCGCGCGTGATGTGGTCGCGCAGCCGCCCCGGCGTGCCGACGACGATGTGGGCGCCGCGTTCCAGCGCCCGCCGCTCGGTGCGCATGTCCATGCCGCCGACGCAGGAGGCGATCTGCGCGCCAGTCAGTTCGTAAAGCCATTCGAGCTCGCGCCGCACCTGCAGCGCCAGCTCGCGTGTCGGCGCCACGACCAGCCCCAGCGGCGCGCCGGCGCCGGCGAAACGCTCAGCACCGCCAAGCAGGGTCGGCGCCACGGCGAGGCCGAAGGCGACGGTCTTGCCGGATCCGGTCTGCGCCGAAACCAGCGCGTCGGCCTGGCCGAGCTCCGTCTCCAGCACCGCCTTCTGCACCGGCGTCAGCGCTGAATAACCGCGCTTTTCCAGCGCCTCCGCCAGCGCAGGAACGATCGTTTCGAAACTGGACATTTTCTTCTTTCGGAATTCGGGGTTCTGTGCTCGTCGTGGAGCACAAGGCCGGCACTGCGCCAGCCAAAGGATATTTGGGCGTTCGTACTTCTTGCGGCCTCACTTGTATAGTGCATCGGCTCCACCGGGACCGCGACCATGCTGTGCCGGCTGGCGAAACCGCTCGCGAGAGCGCCCCTCTCCCCGTCACTATACGGGGAGAGGATGCCGGCAGGCAGGTGAGGGGCAGCGCGACCGCTGATAGGTAAGGCAGGGGCGAGGCTTCAGGCCTCACTTCCGGACGAGCTAACTGTCGAAGTCGGCGCCGCCCCTCATCCGCCCTTCGGGCACCTTCTCCCCGTATAGTGACGGGGAGAAGGAGAGCGTTGCGCCAATTGACTCTTTCATCAAACCGCGTAAAAACCCGCGTCGAACGGGATCGTTTTTCAATGCGCGGCCTTTTGATGGCTCTTCTTGCATTCGACTCCCCCAGCCACAATGTAACGCATTGGGCTGGGCGCTTAGACGCGTCCGTCCGTTCCAGCAAAACTACGGCCAAAACCACCACCAAAACGGTGTGATTCCCTTGGCCTAACCACCCTCTCCCGGGTCCGGCCCGGGGACGGAACCCGCATGAGGCCGGCGGGTTTCTCCAACAACCAAGCGGAGAGGGACAGGAGATATCAGATGAGTTTCAAGGTTGCGGTAGTCGGCGCCACGGGCAATGTGGGCCGCGAAATGCTCAACATTCTGGACGAACGCGGCTTCCCGGTGAGCGAAGTGGTGGCGCTGGCGTCGCGGCGCAGCCAGGGCACCGAAGTGTCCTTCGGCGACCGCACGCTGAAGGTCAAGGCGCTCGACCAGTACGATTTTTCCGATACCGACATCTGCGTCATGTCGGCGGGCGGCAATGTGTCGAAGGAATGGTCGCCGAAGATCGGCAAGCAGGGCTGCGTCGTCATCGATAATTCGTCGGCCTTCCGCTACGATCCGGACGTGCCGCTGATCGTGCCGGAGGTTAACCCGGACGCGATCTCGCTGTTTACACGCAAGAACATCATCGCCAACCCGAACTGCTCGACCGCGCAGCTCGTCGTGGCGCTGAAGCCGCTGCATGACATCGCCACCATCAAGCGCGTCGTCGTCGCCACCTACCAGTCGGTCTCCGGCGCCGGCAAGGAAGGCATGGATGAGCTGTTCACCCAGACCCGCGCGGTGTTCGTCGCCGACCAGGTCGACGTCAAGAAGTTCACCAAGCGCATCGCCTTCAACGTCATCCCGCATATCGACGTCTTCCTCGACGACGGCTTCACCAAGGAAGAGTGGAAGATGGTCGCCGAGACCAAGAAGATGCTCGACCCAAAGATCAAGCTGACGGCGACCTGCGTGCGCGTGCCGGTGTTCATCGGCCATTCGGAAGCCGTCAACATCGAGTTCGAGAAGCCGATCACGGCGGATGAAGCGCGCGAGATCCTGCGCGAGGCGCCCGGCTGCCAGGTGCTCGACAAGCGCGAGAACGGCGGCTACATCACGCCGCTCGAATCGGCCGGCGAGGACGCCACCTTCATCTCGCGCATCCGCGAGGATTCGACCGTCGACAACGGCCTGTCGATGTGGGTTGTCTCCGACAATCTGCGCAAGGGCGCGGCGCTGAACGCCGTGCAGATCGCCGAGCTGCTGGTCGAGCGCGGCCTCATCCAGCCGAAGAAGAAGGCGGCCTGACGGCAGTTTGTTTTCGCTCACGGGCCGTATCGCCGCTGCCGCGGCGGGCCCTTCGCGGGGGGCGCCGGACGACCGGCGGCCCGCAGTCGCGGGCTCGGCCTTTGGCCGGGACGCCCTTCCTTCTCCCCGTTCAACGGGGAGAAGGTGCCCGAAGGGCGGATGAGGGGCAGCGCCGGCCTATGAGTGACCGGACCGAAATCACCCTACGCCCGGCCATCGGCTCCGATGCCGCCACCATCGCGAAATATCCGGCAGGCCTTCCTTGTTGGCCGAGCCGTCGCCGAAACCATCTCTACGCGCTCAGGCGCTGAGTTCACCCGCCGCTTTCCGCCGCCAACCGCTGCAATATGGCCAGCGCCTCCTTCGCCCGCTCCGCCGGCACGAAGAGATGGTCGTGATAGAAGGCCGAGACCGGATTGACGCCCATGCCGGCCGCCGCGAGCCGTCTCGTGATGGCGGCGAGGAAGCCGACGGCTTCCAGCGAGGAGTGGATGTCGAGCGTGATCATCCGGCAGCGGAACGTGCCGGCGAGGCCGGCTGATTTCGCCTCGTCTTCGGTTGTGATCAGGGTCAGGCCTTCCCGCTCGCGAAATTGCATGATGGGATCGAGTCTCGCCGGGACCGGCGTGTCCGGCGTCAGCGTCGCGAACACATAGACGTCGGCAAGCAGTTGCGGCGTCATCGACGCGAGCAGTTTTTGCAGGTCGGTCTCGCCCGTCATCGTCGCTCCTCCTCTTGGCAGTCGCAGTCGCATGTCTCAATACATGCAAGGGCCGACGGTCCGGCCGTGCCGACGACATCTCGATGTCGCTTGCTGTCGCGCCGCGGGCATCGACCGCACAATAAGACATCAAAGCCAAGCCGGCTTGCAAAGGTTAACCCGATGATCGTCCGACCGCGCCCGACATTCCTGCAATTGTTCTTCATCATGCGTGGTTCGGTGGTGCCGCGCATCCTGCCGCAGATTTTCGGCTTCGCCCTCTATTCGGCGGTCATCCTGCTTCTGGCGCGGCAGTTCCATCTCGACCTCAGCGCTTTCAGCATCGCGCCTTTCGGGCTCGTCGGCGTGACGCTGTCGATCTATCTGTCGTTCCGCAACAACGCCGCCTATGACCGCTGGTGGGAGGCGCGCAAACTCTGGGGCGCGCTGGTTTTCGAGATACGCAACCTGGCGCGCGCCACCACCAGCCTGGTCGGCGACCGCGCCGAGCAGCGCGCGCTTCTGATGGAGGCGCTTGCCTTCTGCCACCTGCTGCGCGGGCAACTGCGCAAAATCGACAGCATAAAGGACGCCCGCGCCTTCATCGGCGACGAGGTCGACAAGGCCGCCGCCCGCACCAATCCGGCCGACGACATGGTCCGCCGCATGGGCCGGCGCGCCAATGCGCGGCGCGAGGCGGGCGCGCTCGACCCGATCGGCTTCCGCATCCTCGATGAAAGGCTGGCCGCGATCGCCGCCATCCAGGCCGGCTGCGAGCGGATCGCCGGCACGCCCTTGCCCTTCGCCTATACGCTGCTGGTGCACCGCACGGCCTATGTCGTCTGCCTGCTCTTGCCGATCGGCCTGGTCTCGACCACGGGTTGGGCGACGCCGCTGTTCACGGCGCTGATCGCCTATACATTCTTCGGCCTCGACGCGCTGTCGGAGGAGCTCGAGGACCCGTTCGGCATCGAGGCCAACGACTTGGCGCTCGACGGCCTTTGCCGCGTCTGCGAGATCTCCGTGTTCGAGGCGCTGGACGAGACGCCGCCGAAGATGATCGCGGCCGACAAGTTCTACTTCTCTTAGGAGGTCGACCCGCGAGGGCTCTGCCCTCGGAGATTGGTCGAAAGCGCTGTGTTCTCTTCGTCATTCTAGGGCGGAGCAAGGAGCGAAGCGACGCGGCGCAGACCCAGAAGTTAAGATCGCCTGGCTGGAGCTTCATTCTAGAGCGCTGCATTCTTCGTTCGACGTCACGGCATGGATACTCGGGTCAAGCCCGAGTATGACGAAGGCGTGTAGGATCGCGGCATGTTCCTTCGTCCTTGGATCGGACCCGGCAAATGGCCGGCATTCGAAACCATCAGGAGGGAATATCCATGAGCATTTCCGAAGCCGCGCCTGCTTCAAAAGGCGCTTTGTGGGCCGGGCGCGCGCTCAGCGGCGTCATCGTCCTGTTCATGATCTTCGACGGCGCCATCAAGCTGCCGCCGCTCGACATCGTCACGCAAACGATGGCGCAGCTCGGCTGGCCGGCCGATCCGAATGTGGCGCGCATGCTGGGCGTCATCGGCCTGGTCTCGACCGCGCTCTACGCATGGCCACGCACGTCGGTGCTCGGCGCCATCCTGCTCACCGCCTATATGGGCGGCGCGATTTCGACGCATGTGCGGATTGGCAACCCGCTGTTCTCGCACACGCTGTTCGGCGTCTATCTCGGCATTATCCTGTGGGGCGGGCTCTATCTGCGCGACGCAAGAGTGCGCGCGCTGATCCCGTTTTCGCGATAGGGAGGAGAAGAGATGTTTGCCACTATCCTCATCATCCTGGCCGTCATCATCGCCGCCGTGCTGGTCTATGCCGCGACCCGGCCGAACGATTTCGTCGTCACCCGCTCGGCCAGCATCAAGGCGCCTGCCGAGACGATCTTCCCGCTGATCGACGATTTTCGGCGCTGGCCCGAATGGTCGCCCTACGAAAAGCTCGACCCCGGGATGAAGCGCACTTTGTCCGGCGCCGAAAGCGGCAAGGGCGCGGCGTATGCCTGGGAGGGCAACAGCAAGGCCGGCAAGGGCCGCATGGAAATCGTCAACTCGGTGCCGTCCTCGCTGGTTTCGCTCAAACTCGATTTCGAAAAGCCATTCAGGGCCAACAACACTGTCGATTTCTCGCTTTCGCCGTCCGGCGAGGGCACCACGGTCACCTGGGCAATGCGCGGCGCAAGGCCTTTCATTGCCAAGCTGATGGGCCTGTTCATGAATTTCGACACGCTGATCGGCAAGGATTTCGAGGCTGGGCTGGGCAATCTGCGGCGCCTCGCCGAGCGGTGAAAACCACGAAGTTTCAATGCGTTGGCGCTCAGTGCCGTAAATCCGGCCGGCGCGTAGCCGGCCAATCTTCATCATCTGCGGGATCAATTCAGCTGTTCGTGAGTTTAGGGCATGGCGGCGAGGACGGCGCTTGAGAGAGGAACAGCAATGAAGAAAGCAATCACCATCCTGGTGCTGACGGTGGCCCTTGGCGCCTGCTCGCAAACAGAAAAGGGTGCTGCGATCGGCGGCCTGGGCGGTGCGGCGGTCGGTGCCGCGGTGGCAGGCGATCCGGTGCAAGGCGCGGTGGTCGGCGGCGCTGTTGGCGCAGTGGCCGGCGCGCTGATCGGTCATGCCAGCGAAGCCGGCCAGTGCCGCTACCGCGACCGCTACGGACGCGTTTATGTGGCGCGCTGCCCGTCCGGCTATTGAGGCATCGGACCGGACAATCGAATAAAAAACGGCGGGCATGGGCCCGCCGTTCTCGTTAACGAAAAAGCCGTGATTACTCGGCGGTGGCGGCTTCAGCCTCGGCCGGCGCGGCGGTCGCCGCGGCGGCGGCAGCGGCCGCGTCTTCCTGGGCCTTCTTCAACAGGGCGGCGCGTTCTTGCGCCTTCTTGCCGGGCAGGGCCTTGTTCGGGTTCGAGCGGGTTTCGCGCTTGGCAAGGCCGGCCTCGTCGAGGAAGCGCAGCACGCGGTCGGTCGGCTGGGCGCCATGCGACAGCCAATGCTTGACGCGATCGGCGTCGACCTTGACGCGCTCGCCGTCCTTCGGCAGCAGCGGGTTCCACGAGCCGAGCGACTCGATGAACCGGCCGTCGCGCGGCGAACGGGCGTCGGCGACGACGACGTGGTAGTAAGGACGCTTCTTCGAGCCCGCACGGGCCAGTCTGATCTTCAGTGCCATTGTTTTCTCCTAAAAGCTCTGATTTCGTTGAATAAGTCGGGGTTTCTTCAACCCGTTTTCGTCACACCGTTGGAAGCGGCGATCTGTTCGTGATGCCGGATCACCTCGCGGACGACGAAGTTCAGGAACTTCTCCGCGAAATCCGGGTCGAGGTTCGCATCTTTCGCCAGCTGGCGAAGGCGGGCGATCTGCTGTTGCTCGCGCGACGGGTCGGCGGGCGGCAGGCCATGCTCGGCCTTCAGGACGCCGACCGCCTTGGTGCAGCGGAAGCGCTCGGCCAGCATATGGATGAGGGCGGCGTCGATGTTGTCGATCGAAGCGCGGTAGCCAGCCAGGATGGCGCGTGCGTCGGCCATATCTTTCTCCTCGTTCATCGCCCCCTCACTTCTTTTTCCCAAGGCCGGGCAGCCCGCCGCCGCCGAGGCCCGGAAGACCCGGAAGCTTCATGCCGCCGGGCAGGCCCGGCAGTCCGCCGCCACCGGGAAGGCCGCCCGGCATGCCTTTGCCGAGACCGGCGGACTGCGCCTGCTTCTGCAGGGCCTCGAGCTGCTTGGGATCCATCCTGGAAAGATCGGGCATGCCGCCGCCCGGCATCATGCCGCCAAGGCCCATTTTCGAGGCGAGGCCGCCCATCATGCCGCGCATGAGGCCGCCGCCTTTGCCCTTGCCGCCCATCGCCTTCATCATGTCGGCCATGCCGCGGTGCATCTTCAACAGCTTGTTGATCTCGGCCGCGTCGGTGCCGGAGCCGGCGGCGATGCGCTTCTTGCGCGAGTGTTTGAGCATGTCGGGGTTGGCGCGCTCGGCCTTGGTCATCGAGGAGATGATGGCGAGCTGGCGGCCGAACATCTTGTCGTCGAGGCCGGCGGCGGCCAGCTGGTCCTTCATCTTGCCCATGCCGGGCATCATGCCCATGATGCCACCCATGCCGCCCATTTTCGACATCTGCTGAAGCTGCTGGGCGAGGTCGTTCAGGTCGAACTTGCCCGACTGCATCTTCTTGGCCATCGCGGCCGCCTGCTCGGCGTCGATGGTCTCGGCGGCCTTCTCGACGAGCGAGACGATGTCGCCCATGCCGAGGATGCGGTCGGCGATGCGCTTGGGGTGGAATTCCTCCAGCCCGTCCATCTTTTCCCCGGTGCCGATCAGCTTGATCGGCTTGCCGGTGACGGCGCGCATCGACAGCGCCGCGCCGCCGCGGCCGTCGCCGTCCATGCGGGTCAGAACCAGGCCGTTGATGCCGACGCGTTCGTCGAAGCTCTTGGCAAGGTTGACGGCGTCCTGGCCGGTCAGCGAGTCGGCGACCAGCAGGATCTCGTGCGGGCTCGACACCTTCTTGATGTCGGCCATCTCGACCATCAGCGGCTCGTCGATATGGGTGCGGCCGGCGGTGTCGAGGATGACGACGTCATGGCCGCCGAGCCTGGCGGCCTGCACGGCGCGTTTGGCGATGTCGACCGGGCTCTGGCCGGCGATGATCGGCAGGGTGGCGACCTTGGTCTGCTCGCCGAGCTGGCGCAGCTGCTCTTGTGCCGCGGGCCGCCGCGTGTCGAGCGAGGCCATCAGGACCTTCTTGTTCTGCCGCTCGGTCAGGCGCTTGGCGATCTTGGCCGAGGTGGTCGTCTTGCCGGAGCCCTGCAGGCCGACCATCATGACGACGACGGGCGCCGGCGCGTTGAGGTCGATGGCCACGCCCTCGGCGCCGAGCATCTCGACCAGCTCGTCATGGACGATCTTGACGACCATCTGTCCAGGCTTGATCGACTTAAGCACTGCGGCGCCGACCGCCTTCTCGCGCACCTTGTCGGTGAAGGAGCGAACCACTTCCAGCGCGACATCGGCCTCGAGCAGCGCCCGGCGCACCTCGCGCAGCGCCGCCGAGACATCCGCCTCGGACAGCGCGCCGCGGCCAGTCAGGCCGTTCAGGATGGAGCCAAGACGCTCCTGGAGGGATTCAAACATCTGCGGTCCTTGATCTCGGTGGGTTTCGACCGAGAGGTAGTGCGTTCGGGCCGGGTCGCCAAGCAAAAGCGCAAAGCCAAAAAGCACCCGGGGGCGCATCGCGCTGCCGGGTGTTGGCCTCCAGGATCTCTTTACAGCACCCGCCTCAAAGAGGCTTCGGCGTCCTGGTCGGCTTTCGCGAAAGAAAACTCGTCGCGGAATTCAGCGGCTCTAGACAGGAAATTGGCCGCGGAGTCAAGGCTGATGCATGTCGCGCAAAAGTGCGCAGCGGTTTTGCGGCAACGGCATGCATCAAAAAACAATGCCGGAATCCGAGCCAAAACGCCGCTATTGGCGATTCAGCCCAGGCTTTGCTTGCTCGTCCCGACCCTGAGCGGCGAGCGCCGGTGCAAAAGCAGCAGCATCGTCAAAAGCGTGCTGACGATACCGATCGCGGCGATGAGAACGGCGTCCAGATTGGTCCAGCCGGGGCCTTCGAGGGGCTTGGCATTAAGCAGCGCGAAGCCATTGTAGCCCTCTTGATGCGAGATCAGCAGGAAGCCGGTCAGATTGTTGCCGAGATGGGCGCCGAAACCGGCGCCGAGATTGCCGGTGACATAGACCAGGAGCGTGAGCAGCAGGGCAAAGGTGCCGATCGAGACCAGCACGCAGGCATTGATGGCAAGTGTCGAGGCCGAATTCCAGTGCAGCGACGCGAACAGCAGCCCGGGCAGCAGCGCCCAGACCAGCGGGCTGCTGAAGCGATAGGCGAGGCCGCGCAGCAGATAGCCGCGAAACAGCATCTCCTCCGACGAGGTCTGCAGGAAGGCGAGCAGCACGATCGGCACCAGGAAGAGCAGCCAGGACGAAAAGGCGATCGGTCCGCGCGCGATCTCGGGCTGCAGCCAATAGAGCAAGACCTCGGAAAAGAGCGAGGTGATCATCACCGCGGCCAGGCCCTTGAGGAAATCGCCGCCCGCGACGCGGCGGCTGACGCCGAACAGGGCCGACAGCGGCTCGCCGTGGACGAAGCGCATCGCCACCCACAGGCCGATCCAGATGCCGGCAAAGGAGGTCAGGGCGCTCAGGATGCCGGTGGGCGATGCCAGGAAGTCCTGCATGTAGCGCCCGGTCGAGGGGCCGGGGAGACGCCAGACAATGTAGACATAGGTGCCGGCAAACAGCACCAGAGCCGTCATCGCCATCCAGAAGGCGATGACGATCGCCGTCCCGAAGAACAGGCGCAGCAAATTGGTCTTTTCGTTCGGCGAGCGGCGATAGCGCTCGAAGGCGGCATTTTCGATCGTCACGCGGCTCCCCTGCCGAAGGCTTTCGCCACATGGGTCTAGGAGATCGGCAGTTACCGCGCAATTACCGTCCACGCGGAGTTGCCGCGCGCAGGATCAAAAAACGGCCGCCAGCGATGGCGGCCGTTATTTGACAGCGATCAAGCCCGATCAGCGCATCACATAGACGATGCGCCGCGTGCCAGGGTCGACCAGCGCCGGCTGGTTGTTCACATAGACGTAGCGATACCGGTAATCGGGGATCTCGCGCAGCTCGACCGTGTCGGGCAGTGTGGCGCCGGTCACCACCTCGCCGTCGAGATAGACCGGGTCGACCCGGTGCGTGGCGACATAGGTGCCGACCTCGGCCGGCGGCCTGCCGATCGACTCAATGGCGTCGTCGTTGGAAACGATGGCGCCGGTGTAGGTATCGGTCGTGTAGATGTTGTCGGTCGGCGGGGCGACGACGGCGATCTCGGCATTGGCCGGGCGGCGGGTCACGACGACGCGGCTGCCGCCGAAATCGCCCGTCACATAGTCGGAATAGACCCAGCCCTTGCCGTCGGCTTCGGCGATCGTGCACCATTTGCTGCCTTCGATGCAGCCGTTAAGCGTGGCCGACTGCCCTGCCGCCAGCACGCCGATAACCGGATATTGCGGCCCGGGGCCAGCGCGAACGTTCAAGTCGGTCACCGCCTGTACGGGAGTGTCGGCGAAAGCTGCGCCCGAGATTGTGAGCAGCGCACCGGCCAGAGCCGGAAACAACACGCGTGTCATGGTTCTTCTCTCCGTTTTCAACGCTCCCTCGGGATCGGAAACGAAACAAAGGCTTATGCGTTCCGGCTAAAGTGCTTTGCGCCCGCTCACGAATTGTTCCAGGCCTTTTTCGGCGCGCCTGTCAAAAGATCGTGCACGAATGCGAGTTTGCGCGCCGCCACCTCGGAAATCACGAAGGGGTAAAGATCCGGCAGACCCATGCAGCGGTTGATCGAGTTGGATGCCTCCGACAATACCAGCCAGCGGGCCAGGATCCTTTCAAATGGCTCCGGATCCAGGTCGGGATCGGCGGGCGCCGGGTGCAGACGGCCACCAGTGTCGCCGCGCGGGATGGCGTCGGCATCCACCGTCTCCAGCCGGCCCAGCGGAAAATTCAGCGCATGGACCATTTCCAGCGTGTCGGCGATGTGGAGATGATGCGCCCAGGTCTCGGCCCAGTCCTCCCAGGGATGGGATGCGGCATAGGCGGAGATGTGGCGTTGCTGCCAGTCCGGCGGCGCGCCATTGGCGTAGTATGCCTTCAGGGCCTGTTCGTAATCGGCCTGCTCGTCGCCGAAGAGCGCGCGGAAGACTGAAAGCCGAGCGGGATCGCCACGGATCAGCCGGTCCCAATAATAATGGCCAAGCTCGTGGCGGAAATGGCCGAGCAGGGTGCGGTAATTCTCGCCCATTTCGACGCGTCGTCGCTCGCGCTCGACGGAATCGGCCTCGGCAACGTTGAGCGTGATCAGGCCGTTGTCATGGCCGGTCAGGATGCGCTCTCCGCCCGGACCGGCGCCGATCGGATCGGCGAGGAGGTCGAAGGCAAGGCCGATCTCATCCTTGGCGTCGGCCTTGGGAACGACCGGCAGGCCAAAGGCGAGCAGTGAATAGACGGCCCGCTTCTTCGCTGCTTCGACCCGGATCCAGCGCCGACGGTTGCCGTCGATGGAAAGGTCGGGAATGACCTGGTTGAGGGCGCAGGCGCGGCAGAAAGTCCGGCCAGCCTCAGCCCGCCAGTTGCAGGCGCATTCATCGGCATTGCCGCATGCGGCAACGCCGCTCGCACCCGCCAGCAGGAAACGTGCTTCGTACGGGTCGTAGAGCACCAGGCTGGAACAGTTCAGACACTGGGCGTTCTCGAAATAAAGGCGGTGGCCGCAGTTTGGACAGTCGAACAGCTTCATCTTGTTTTCAACATGCGGAAGAGGTGGAAGCCTCGTCGAAACGTCCGCCGGGCCTCCGGCGTTCCGAAGCTATTTCGTAGCGAGCTGGGCAATGACCTGCCGGGCCACGCTTTCGCCCGAAAGCCTGGCGCCGCCGCAGGTCTGGATCAGCGGGCCGGCGACATGCTCGCCGGCGAAGAAGATCTTTTCCGCCAGCGGCTGCAGCAGCGTCGCGCGCGCCTCCGAACGGCCAGGGCGCGCCGCGGCATAGGCGCCGCGCACAAAGCGCTCCGCGCCCCAGTTCGTCATCATGGCGCGGCCGACATGCTTCCTCACGTCGCCGCCGAAGATGCCGCACAGGCGGTCGACGACGAAATCGACCCCGGCCGCCTCGCCGGCGGCCGACATTTCCCAGGCGAAGTCGCCGCCGACGAAACCGACCATCAGGTCGAGATCGAAGGGGAAGCAGAGGAAATAGATGTCGTGCCTGGCCATGCGTTCGATCAGAAGGTCGTCGAAAGGTTCAAGGCCGAGCCGCGTGCCCTTGATCTCCACCGGCAGCTTGGTCAGCATGCCCATGGGCAGGTCGAAGAAGGCGCCGAAATGCGCGTCTGGCAGCGCCGGCGAGAACTCGATCTCCTCGAAGGCGAGCACGGCCGGCGAGGCGGTGACGATCACCGCCTTCGCGCGCACCGTGCCGCGGTCGGTGACGCAGGCGACGCCCGGTACATCCCAGAGGATCTTGCGCACCGGCGTCGACAGCTCGACCGGCACATCGAAGCCGAAGCGCGCGACCAGCGCGCCGAACCCTTCCTTGCTGAAATAATTGGGGTCGAGGTCGGCCGCCGCCTGGAAGTCACGGATCGAGATCTCGTCCTCGTCGGCGCCGAAATCCATCGGGCCGGCGAAGGTGGCGGCCGCGCGCGGCGCCTGGCCCTTGGCGAGCAGCGCCGACAGCCGGTCGTCGTCGCCTTCCTCGACCTGGTGATTGGCGAGCAATTCGAACAGCTTGGCATCGGCCGCCTTCATCTCGGCCTCTTCCTCCTCGCCCGCCTTGCGCTTGCGGTAATAGAGGTGGTCGACATTCATGTCGTGGTGATGCAGCGTCCAGCCGGCCGCCTGGGCGTCCGGAAAATAAGGATTGCGGTCTGCCGCGTGCAGCCAGGCGCAGCCAATGTCGAAGGGCACGCCGAAATGGCGGTCGCTGGTCCAGGCGCGGCCGCCGATGCGATCCATCGCCTCGAGAAGAATGAAGGAAAGCCCGGCCGCTCGAAGCGTCTTGGCCGCGGCAAGCCCCGCGGAACCGGCGCCAATGATCACGACGTCAACGTCTTTCATGAGGCAAGCCCGCCACACCTGATGGCTGATCGTAGGCAAATTGCCCTTCTTTCGCCAGTGTCGGGTGTCACGTCCCCGGCGGGGGCGGTGACAATCAGGCGTTTCGCTGGCAAATTCGCAACCGGGACGTGATTCAAGGCAACCAGGAGACGGATATGGCATTTTTTGCCAAGGGAAGGATTTTCGTGGCCACCGCGGCGGTGCTGGCGATGTTTGGGCTGGCGACAGGCGCCGAGGCCGCGGCCAGCTGCGGCAAGAACGGCGCCGGCTTCGACGCCTGGAAGCAGGACTTTGCCGCCGAGGCCAAGGCCAACGGCGTCGGCCAAAGGGGCCTTTCGGCGCTGGCCGGGGCGACCTACGCGACAAGGACGATTTCGGCCGACCGCGCCATCCACAAGGCTTTCAGCGGCTCCGTTGAGGCGTTCATGAAACGTCGCGGCGCTTCCGCCATCATCTCGAGAGGCCGTGCGCTGAAGAAGGCGAACGCGGCGATGTTCGCCAATATCGAGCGGACCTATGGCGTGCCGCCGGGCGTGCTGCTGGCCATCTGGGGCATGGAGACCGGCTTCGGCGCCTCGATGGGCAACCAGAACACGGTGTCGGCCATCCTGACGCTCGCCTATGACTGCCGCCGCCCGGACTATTTCACGCCGCACGCCATTGCGGCGCTCAAGCTGGTCGATCGCGGCGCGCTCAGCGCCGCCTCGGTGGGCGCCATGCATGGCGAGATCGGCCACACCCAGTTCCTGCCCGGAAACGTGCTGAAATACGGCGTCGGCAGCGGCAACCTGCGCGACCGCAACACGGCGCTGGCTTCCACCGCCAACTACCTCAAGGGCCATGGCTGGCACGCCGGCGCGAGCTATGAGGCCAATATGGGCGCAATCGCCGGCTGGAATTCGGCAAGCGTCTACCAGCAGGCCATCGCCCGCATCGCCGAGGCGATCGACGCGGATTGATCTTTGAATCTTTGTTGAGCAGAACAGCCCGGCCATGCGCCGGGCTTTTTTGTTGGACTTGGAGATTGGCGAAAGCCGGGATGATGGCCAATCTCCCCCCTTGCGGGGGAGATGTCCGGCAGGACAGAGGGGGGTGCTGTCCCTCCAGCCTGTCCGGCAATCCTCACCATTTTCACGCTGGCGCCCAGCTGCAAATCAGAGAGGCAGCGATCCTTCACACCCCCCTCTGCCCTGCCGGGCATCTCCCCCGCAAGGGGGGAGATTAGCAGCTTCAGCGACGGCTTCTCGCCGCCAGCGTCCGTAACCTCAACCCATTGAGCCGAATGAATCCCTCGGCGTCCTTCTGGTCGTAGGCGCCGCGGTCGTCCTCGAAGGTGACCAGCGCATCGGAATAAAGCGTCTTTTTCGACTTGCGGCCGGTGACCATGACATTGCCCTTATAGAGCTTCAGCCGCACCGTGCCTTCGACGTCTTCCTGGCTCTTGTCGATCATCGCCTGCAGCATGAGGCGCTCGGGCGAGAACCAGAAGCCGTTGTAGATGAGTTCGGCGTAGCGCGGCATGAACTCGTCCTTGAGGTGGGCGGCGCCGCGGTCGAGCGTGATCGATTCGATGGCGCGATGGGCGGCGATCAGGATGGTGCCGCCGGGCGTCTCGTAGACGCCGCGCGACTTCATGCCGACGAAGCGGTTCTCGACCAGATCGAGGCGACCGATGCCGTTGTCGCGGCCGAGGTCGTTGAGCGCCGCCAGCATGGTGGCCGGCGACAGTTTCTTGCCGTTGAGCGCGATCGGGTCGCCCTTGAGGAATTCGATCTCGATCTCGGTGACGGCATCGGGCGCGTCCATCGGCGAAACGGTGCGCTGATGCACGAATTCCGGCGGCTCGCTCCACGGATCCTCCAGCACCTTGCCCTCGGAAGAGGAGTGCAAAAGGTTGGCGTCGACCGAGAAGGGCGCTTCGCCGCGCTTGTCCTTCGCGACCGGAATCTGGTGCTGCTCGGCGAAGTTGATCAGATCGGTGCGCGACTTGAACGTCCAGTCGCGCCAGGGCGCGATGACCTTGATGTCGGGGTTGAGCGCATAGGCCGACAGCTCGAAGCGGACCTGGTCGTTGCCCTTGCCGGTGGCGCCATGGGCGATGGCGTCGGCGCCAGTCTCTTTCGCGATCTCGACCAAGTGCTTGGAGATCAGCGGCCGGGCGATCGAGGTGCCGAGCAGGTAGGTGCCTTCATAGACGGTGTTGGCGCGGAACATCGGGAAGACGAAGTCGGCGACGAATTCCTCGCGCACATCGACGATGCGGATGTCCTTGATGCCCATCATCTCGGCCTTCTTACGGGCCGGCTCCAGCTCGCCGCCCTGGCCGAGATCGGCGGTGAAGGTGACGACTTCGGCGCCGAGCTCGGTCTGCAGCCATTTCAGGATGATGGAGGTGTCGAGGCCGCCGGAATAGGCGAGCACGACTTTCTTGACGTTCTTGATCTTGGACATTTTTGGCGGTTCCGCGGGAAAAGAGCTTCGCGGGGCGAGGTATCACGGCCTTTCCGGGCGGCGCAAGAGACGAACAGAGGCCTGGCTCCAGCGCAGGCTGGGCCAGATGTTTGCCCGGGCAGACGCTGGCGGAGCAAAAATGGTCGCGTTATAGGCTGCGCGATCTCTCCCAGGGCCGCGCGCATGTCCTTTATTCCCGACACTTCGACGCTCATCCAGTTCGCCATCGCCACCGTCATCCTGGCGATCACGCCGGGGCCGGACATGACGCTGTTCGTCTCGCGCACGCTGAGCCAAGGCCGCGCCACCGGCTTTGCCTCGATGGCGGGCGCGCTCACCGGCACGCTGATCCACACCACGCTGGTGGTGGTCGGCATCTCGGCGCTGATCGTCGCCTCGCCGATGGCCTTCTTCGTCCTGAAGATTTTTGGCGCCGGCTATCTGGTGTTCCTGGCCTGGCAGGCAGTGACGAAGGGTTCGGCCTTCTCGCCGGAGAAGAGGACCGGACCGCAAGTCTCCCTGTTCCGCAGCTGGGCGGCCGGGCTCGGCGTCAACCTGCTCAACCCCAAGATCATCCTGTTCTTCATGACCTTCCTGCCGCAATTCGTCTCCGCGCACGATCCGAACGCGTCCGGAAAGCTGTTCTTCCTCGGCATGATGTTCATCGTGCTGTCGATCCCGGTGACGGTGCCGATGGTGCTGGCGGCGGAAAAGTTCTCGGCGGCGATGAAGGCAAGCCCGCGCGTCACGCGCGTGGTCGACTATCTGTTCGCTGGCGTGTTCTCGGCCTTCGCGCTCAAGATCCTGACCGCGCAGGCGAAGTAGGGTTCACGGCTGCGCGTCGAGCAAGGGCGCGCGACGCCAGCTTCCGGCCCAGCGACCGGCGGAGAGCCAGTAGAAGATGCCGCCGACCATGCCGGTGCCGATCACGGCCAGCCTGGCGTTGGTCTCGGTGACATCGAAATTCGCATCGCCGACATTGTGCACGAAGCCGAGAAAGACGATGGCGATGACGGCGCCGCCGAGCGCGTAGAACAGCCAGTCGCGGCGGTCGAGCACCTCGGCGATCAAAATGACGACCACCGCCGGCATGAAGGCGAAATAAGCGACGAACAGCGCCACGAAAGGCACCGAGAAATAGAGCGAGGCGGTGGCCGTCGGCTCCGGATCGGCCGGGGTGTAGCCCAGATGCGCCAGGACCAGGACGTGGAGGAAGGCGCTCGCCGCCAGCGAGGCGACGACATAGCCGACCAGGATGGCGGCAAAGCGGATGAGGTAGGCGATGATGCGCCTCACGCCTCGCCGTGTCCCGCGATCATCATGGCTTCGAGCGCCAGCCGGTCGACCTTGCGCATGCGCTCCGACTCCGACTTGAGCTGGCCGCAGGCGGCGAGGATGTCGCGGCCGCGCGGGGTGCGGATCGGCGAGGCATAGCCGGCATTGTTGATGTAGTCGGCGAACTTCTCGATCGTCTCCCAGTCCGAGCACTGATAGTTGGTGCCGGGCCAGGGATTGAACGGGATCAGGTTGATCTTGGCCGGAATGCCCTTGAGCAGCTTCACAAGCGCCTTGGCGTCGTCGAGGGAATCGTTGACGTCCTTCAGCATCACATATTCGAAGGTGATGCGCTTGGCGTTGGAAAGGCCCGGATAGGCCTTGCAGGCGGCGATCAGGTCTTTCAGCGGGAACTTCTTATTGATCGGCACGAGCAGGTCGCGCAGGTCGTCATTGGTGGCGTGCAGCGAGATCGCCAACATGACGCCGATCTCCTCGCCGGTGCGGGCGATCTCCGGCACCACGCCCGAGGTCGACAGCGTGATGCGCCGCTTCGACAGCGACAGGCCGTCGCCGTCGGAGGCGATCAGCAGCGCCTTCTTCACCGCCTCGAAATTATAGAGCGGCTCGCCCATGCCCATCATGACGATGTTGGAAACCTTGCGGCCCTCGGCCGGCACGATGGCGCCGTCCGGCGTGTCGCGGTCGGGGAAGTCGCCGAGGCGATCGCGCGCGGTGAGCAGCTGCGCCAGGATCTCCTCGGCGGTGAGGTTGCGCACCAGCTTCTGCGTGCCGGTGTGGCAGAAGGAGCAGGTCAGCGTGCAGCCGACCTGCGAGGAAATGCAGAGCGTGCCGCGGCCTTCCTCGGGAATGTAGACGGTCTCGATCTCGACGGGACGGCCGGCGCCGCGCGGCGGAAAGCGGAACAGCCATTTGCGCGTGCCGTCGGAAGAGATCTGCTCCTCGACGATTTCCGGCCGCGCGACGGTGAAATGCTTGTCGATCTCGGCGCGCAGGTCCTTGGAGATGTTGAACATATGCGCGAAGTCGGAAACGCCGCGCACATACATCCAGTGCCAGAGCTGCTGGGCGCGCATCTTGGCCTGGCGCTCCGGCACGATGCCGGCATTGATGAGAGCTTCACCGAGCTCGGCGCGGGTCAGGCCGATCAGCGACGGCTTCTCGGTCGGTGTTGCACGGCGCAAGGCGTCACGAGCGCCTTCGGCGGTAAGATCAAGCGAAACGGTCATGGTGGCGCCAATATAAGCGATTTGCGGCTGATTTCAGCATCGGCCTCAGATGGAAGCGCGGCGCATAGCACAGCTCGGCGGCGGAGTCATGCGCCCCGCAGGTTCAGGCGTCGGCTTCCGCCTTGCGGCGATGGCCGCTGACCTGCTGGCCGTCTTCCGGATGCAGGAAGAAGAAACCCGGTATGGGAAGCAGCGGGATCACCGCCGTCAGCAGGAACGCCCAATGGAACTGGTCCGCCGTCGGCGCGTGCGCCTGGCCGGAGACGAGGCCGAGCACCATGGCGGCGATCGAGACGCCGAGCGAAACGCTGAGCTGCTGCAGGACGCCGCCGAGGCTGGTGGCGCGGCTGAGCTTCTCCGCCGGCAGGTCGGCATAGGACAGCGTGTTGGACGACATGAACTGCGCCGAACGCACGATGCCGAAGAAAAAGACATAGAGGCCGATCAGCCAATGCGGGGTGTCGGCATCGAGCAGGGCAAAGCCCGCCACGGCAACAGAGCCGACCACCGCGCTGCCGCTCAGCACGGCCTTGAAGCCGAAGCGCCGCAGGAAGAACGACAGCAGCGGCCGCATTAGAAGCGCGCCGAAGCTGCCGACGAAGGTCAGCGAGCCGGACGTGACCGGGCTCATGTCGAAGCCGACCTGCAGCATCAGCGGCAAAAGGAACGGCGCGCCGTTGAGGCCGATGCGGCACAGCCCCCCGGCCAGCGTGCCGACCCAGAAGGAGCGGAAGCGGAACAGCGTGAGATCGACCGCGGGCGCCGCGACGCGGCGGGCATAGCGGCCGAAGGCGAGCAGGAGCAGGACCGACGCGGCCAGCACCAGCATGGTCGCCAGCGAGGAAATGATCGGCCTGCCGATATTCTCCAGGCCGAACTGCAGCAGCGCGGCGCCGGCCCCCACCATGAGGAAGCCGGCGAAGTCGAAAGGCTGCGCCTCCTCGCCGTGGAAATCGTCGACGAAGCGCAAGGCGGCGAAGATGCCGATGAGGCCGAACGGCACGTTGACGTAGAAGATCCAGCGCCAGGACGCATAGGTGGTCAAGAGGCCGCCGAGCAGCGGCCCGATAACGGGACCGACGATCGCCGGCAAGGTCATGTAGGTCATGGCCGTGATCAGCCCGCTGCGCGGAAAGGAGCGCAACAGGATCAGCCGCCCGACCGGCGTCATCATGGCGCCGCCCAGCCCCTGCAGCGCGCGCATCGCCAGGAGCATGCCGACGCTGTCGGCCACGCCGCACAGGACCGAGCCAAGGGTGAAGGTGAAGAGCGCCAGGGCGAAGATCTTGCGGGCGCCGAACCGGTCGGCGAACCAGCCGCTGACCGGAATGAACACCGCCAGCGTCAGGATGTAGGTGGTGATCGCCAGGTTGAGCCGGACCGGGGTGGTGTCGAGGCTCTGCGCGATGGCCGGGATAGCGGTGGTGAGGATGGTGGAATCGAGCTGCTCCATCAGGAAGGCGATGGCGACGATTGCCGGGATGATCAGCTTGAGACGCGGGTCGCGCTCGGTCGCAAAGAGATGCTGTTCCAATTGTCCGCCAGTTCCGTCGTGCAGGAAGCGGTGGCCCGCCTTTGGGCCATCCACGATCGAGCCGGCGTCGATGTCGTGCGGCCCAGCCGGCCTGGCCTTCCCACCGCACCCGACTGCTTTATGTCCCGATCGATGCGAAGCGATAGCGATTTCGACTGGCACAGGGGTCAACAAATTTTGAGCCCTGCCGCCTGTGCCAGGGCGGAGCGGGGCCGGCTCCCGCCATGGTCGGCTGAAAATCGATCACATATTCGTGTTGGCGTAACCAATCGAAGCGCATCCGCGAACCTGAAAGGGGCGACCATGCCCCTCAACAATGGGAGTTGTTCAGATGCACTCGATCAAGTTCGCACTCGTTGCCGGCCTCGCCGGTCTTTGCGCCTCGCAGGCCTTTGCCGAGGACACGATGGGCGCCATGACGATGATGAAGGGCGGGCAGGTCACCGCGATCATGCCGGACGGTCACATGGGCACCATGATGCCGGACGCCAAGATGAGCGCCGATATGATGAAGATGGCCAAGCCCATCAAGCATTGCATGATGATGATCACCGACGCCAAGGGCAAAGCCTACATGATCGATACGTCGACCAAGAAGGCCCAGGCCGAATGTGAAAAAATGGCGATGTGAGATCCACCTTGCCCGCCTGACATTCCCGCCGGCATCGGAGCCGGCGGGACAATCTTGAGCGCATGCACGATTACGCCTGCGCGGTCTTGATCGACCCTCAGCCTGTGCTAGGGCTGAATTCCATCACGAGGGCGGACATGGCCGGCATATCCCGAAAGAATCGTATGCTGCGGCGCTCACAGGCGATGTGGGTGTCGCGGCGCGTCTGGCAGCCGCGTCTGGTCTTCTGGGCCGGCGCCATCTCGATCGGCCTGATCAGCGTCCTGTTCGCATTGCTCGCCGACCGCGCGCAAACCCTGTTCCATCTCATGACGGGCAATGACGGTGGCTGGCGCTTCTATCTGCCGCTGGTCGTGACGCCGCTCGGTTTCGTCCTTTGCGCCTGGCTGGCGCATTCCTTCTTCCCGGGATCGCAAGGCAGCGGCATTCCGCAGGCGATCGCGGCGCGGCATCTGCGCGACGAGGACGACCGCAGCCACATCCTGTCGCTGCGTTTGGCGGCGGGCAAGATCGCGCTCACGATCGTCGGGCTCGCCTGCGGCGCCTCGATCGGCCGCGAAGGCCCGACGGTGCAAGTCGGCGCTTCGCTGATGCTGCAGGCGGCGCGCTGGGGCGGCATGGCGCAGGCGCGCGGCCTGATCCTTGCCGGTTCGGCCGCCGGCATCGCGGCGGCCTTCAACACGCCGCTTGCCGGCATCGTCTTCGCCATCGAGGAGATGGGCCGCGCCTATGAATCGCGCACCAACGGGCTGGTGCTGACGGCGGTTATCCTAGCCGGCCTTGCCTCGCTCGGGCTCATCGGCAACTACACCTATTTCGGCGTCGCCAAGGACACGGTCGCCTTCGCCGCCGACTGGCCGCTGGTGCTGGCTTGCGGCATCATCGGCGGCGGTGTCGGCGCGCTGTTCTCGCTCTCGGCGCTGAAGGTCATGCGCCGCATCCGGCGCTGGAACGCGCTGCAGCCGCTGCCGCGCACGCTGGTCGTGGCGGCTGTCTGCGGCCTGGCCGTGGCCGCGATCGGCATCACCTCGGGCGGTTTGACCTTCGGCACCGGCTACACGCAGGCGCGCGGCGCGATCGAAGGCACGCCGCTGCCGGCCTTCTTCTTCGTCGAGAAATTCGCGGCCGGCCTGCTGTCGATGGTGTCGGGGATACCGGGCGGCATCTTCGCGCCGTCCCTGGCGGTGGGCGCCGGGCTGGGCAGCACGCTCGGCCTCGTCTTCGGCGCGGCCACGGGAACCGCGGCGCTGCTCGGCATGGCCGGCTATTTCGCCGGCGTCGTGCAGGCACCGATGACGGCCTTCGTCATCATCCTCGAAATGACCGGCAACCACGACAATGTGATCGCGCTGATGTGCGCGGCGGTGCTGGGCTACGGCACGGCGCGGCTGATCTCGCACGAGCCGCTCTATCATGCGCTGTCGCGCGTCTTCATCGCCGAGGCGATCCGGCGGCGGCGCGCGGAGACAAGCGAAGCAGTCAAGGCGTAGCGCTTCGAAGGTGGGTCGTCGTCACAAAACCCAACGGAACGCGCGCCTGAGTTCGGCGGCGCCGTCTTTGTCATACCATCGGCCATGCGCGATTATGACGCGCTCCGGCTGCCAAGCGAGCATCTGGTGAACCGCCGCCCGCAAGGCCCGACGACGGCGAAAGAAGCTCAGCCGCATGTCGATCGGCGCCTTGCCGTCCGGATCGATCGCGCCGGCGAGCCTGACGAGCAATCGCAGAAACCAGCTATGAATCCGGCCTGGCTCGAAGTTCTCTATCAGGTCGGTGAGGATCAGCGTTTGCGATGCGCGATGGAACAGCACGGCCTCGGTGAGGACGTCGCCGCGCACGACCAAAAGGTCGATCTCAGCGGGCCAGGGCGAGGCGCGCCCCACCAGCAGCCGGTCCACGGCGATAGGACGCTTTGCCCGTTCCCGCAGGCCGCGCACGGCCAAAACCTCCGCCCTAGGCATGGCGACCTTCCAATCGGGCAGCCACCAGTAGTGAAGGGAGTTCGGCGCGACCAGGAAGCGGACTGGCCCCAGAAGCTCGACCGCGGACCGGAGCGCGGGCGCAAGCGCGACGGGCGAATGCAGGATCAGGTCGCCACTGCGAAGCCGCACGACCGTCATGCGGGTGGTGAAAGGAAATTCAAACGGTCCGACGCCGAAGCCGATCCGTGGTCCATCCACGATCCACAGATCGGGAGCGACGGGTTTCAGGACATCGATCGGCTCATAGAGATCGAGAGCGGACCTGTCGGCGGGCGATTCCTGGGGCATGGCTACTCGGCGGTAACTCGAAGCGCGATGCGGTCAGCCGAAACCGTCCGGCGCCTGTGAGCCATATGGCGCGCCTTCGTCTGGAGGGAAGCGCATGGCTGCACGCATCGCCAGCCACTCGCGAAGCGCGACACGGATTAATTCCATGCGTCCGAGCTTCATGCGCGCCGCGATCGTCGACAGCGCAATTTCGGTGGCCGGGTCGAACGACATGGACGCGGAATCGCGTAGCATCGCCGCGGCGCGAAAATCGGCGAGCCGCGCGTCCTCGGCCGGACCGGCTTGCCCTTCGCCCGGTTTTGCATTCGCAGTCGCCTGCGACTCTGCCGGGGCCGTGGCGGTGTCGCAGTCCCGGATCGCAACGAGGTTGTCACCTTTGATCGTAACGAGGACGAGGCGCGACCCCCGCGGATAATATCGGAGCAAAGCAGCGGCTTGATCGGCGAGGATGGCGCCGTTCCATTCGCAGAGCTCGCCGCCGAGCAGCCAGTTCCGCTGCCCGCCATTCGCCATCACGGCGATGTATTCTCCATCGCAAGGATAACCGATCAGTGCGATTTCCTCGTAGTCTTCCAATCTGCGCATCGCAAATAAGTCCCTGGTCGATGAAGCCGTGCTCATCTCTTCTTGCGCGAAAACGGCCCGGCGACCCCCAAGCCGAGATGCCGGGCCGTCGGGAAGCGCCCGCGCGCAGCGCTTCCCGGGTCACCTTCCCGGGTCACCTGGGGAGCCGGTAACCTGCGAAAGCATCTCGTTCGCGCAGGCAATCAGGGGGACGGTCGAATTCGGCAGCCGCGCTTGCGACAGCCACAATCGGCGGTGCTCCTGCGACAGGCCCTTCATCGCGGTGCGAGCAGCGGAGGTGATCTCGAATGGCCCGCAGGCGGCACACTGGAACTCCACCTTGCGGAGCATGACCTCGGCTTCCAGGGCCGCTCCGGCGCAAACGGGACAGGTGGACGGATAGTATCTCCTTTCGAACGGCAGGAGTTTCATCGCGCGGACTTATCCGACGGCATGCGGCATCGGCGGATCGTGAATTCCAGCTTCGCGTGCATTCTGTCTCCCTTGTCCGGCAGCCGGCGGCCGCGATCAGCCTCTTGTCTTGGGCGCAACGCTCCGGCGCGTGGCGACCTCGATCTGCTTTGCTTCCACTTCGAGCCGATCCGGCGCGGCGGACCCCATCAGCGCATAGGCGGTACCCCCAGACTGCCAGTAAACCGTCGGCACGCGGCCGTCGGTGGCAGGCGTCGGGGGAACGGCGTCCTCGCCGTTCATCGGAGCCGCCACAAGTGTGATGCGCCCGACGCTTGGTGTATCGGCCGTCACGACCAGGCTCTGCTGTCCGTTCCAGGGCTGCACCTGGACATCCTTGACCACCCATGCCGAGGGCAGCGTCGGCATGCTGACGTTGACGGCGCCAACCAGCCGCTGGATCTTGTCCTGTTTGAGCTCGACGCCCTTTTCGGGACCGGCATTGAGTTGCGCGACGCGCAGCGCATCCCGCGCGGCCAGGATGAAGGTTTCATCCGCCGTCTTGCCGCCCTGGCGAAGCGGCACTGTCAGCGAGTTGGCCGACCATCCGATCGCGATTAGCGCGACGGCGGCGACCTGAAGTCGGAGCATCGCGAACATCCGCCTGCGGCGAAGCGCCTGTTCCAGCTGTCTCGCCTTGTCGACGGTCGCGCCGGGCGGAAACAATCGCCTTGGTTGGGAATCGCGCAGCGCATCCATGCGTTGCGCGTGGGCAAAGACCTCCGCTGCCAGTTCCGGCTCGCGGGCAAGCCGGGCCTGCAGCTCGGATCGCTGCGACGGCGACAGCTCGCCATCCAGCAAGCGGCCGATATCCTGCTCGGAAACGCGACTATCGGGCCACATCACGCCCTCCAATGATCTTCAGATGACGGGAAGCTCCGTCATCCATATTTTCCATGTTGTGCTTCAAGGCAGCGCGAGCCCGGCTGAGACGGGACATCACGGTTCCCGTCGGCACGCCCAGAAGTTCGGCCGCCTCGGAATAGGTAAAACCCAGCACGCCGACCAGGTGCAGTATTTCGGCCTGGTCGGTCGGCATCCGGGCGAGGGCCCTGCCGACGTTGGAAAGTTCGGCGCTGTGCTCCTGCGGCGGCGGCGAGGCGGCATCCGACATGTCGGCGATGGACGCAAGGCGCCGCCTGTCGGCATCGGCCTGACTGGCACCGGTGAAGAAGGTATTGCGGACAATCCTGATCAGCCAGGGAAGCAGCGGCCGGGAGGGATCGTAGCTGCCGGCCATCGACAACGCACGGGCGAGAGATTCCTGTACAAGGTCATCGGCGTCGGAATCATTGCCGGTGAGCACTCTGCCGTAACGCCACAGATCCTCCAGGTGCGGTATGACGTCGAACTTCGCTTTCATCCCATCTCATGCCGCCCGTCTCATGCCCGTGTTGGCGCAAGCCGGGCCTACCTTACTGCGCTGTCCAGCCAAAGCCGGCGTGAAAAGCGGCCCAGCGGTCAGGGACAGGGGGACAGGCAACCGCTGGGCCGGCTGGGAGCGTGCTCCTCCCGACTGCAAGCCCTGAAAGACACTCATCCCCAGTGCTTGCCGCCGCTCCCTGTTTCCGGCGCGGCCCTGAAAATGACGGGCCGCGTCAAAACGTGTTCTCCCTCTTTGCGCTATCTACCGGGCTCGGCGGGAAACTATTCCGTCGACCGCGAAATTTTTCCGGGCGATTGGCCGCGGGTATGAATTCCCGGCCGTGCCTCGCCGACGCCGCCCGCCGAGACGAACCGGCGCGGATACAAGGCAAGCTGAAGGGAAAAGGCCGGACCTGATGGCCGGCCTTGCGTCAGTTCATTCGTCGTTTTGGCGGTTTGTGGCTCTTGCCTATTTGCACTTGGCGATCGAGGACAGCGCGGCCGAGATGCCCTTGAGCGAGAAGACGTAGGAGGTGGGGTTGCCGCGGCCGGACTTGGCCTGCACCTTCATGTCGGAGCCGGTCTTCATGGCTGCGATCAGCACCGGCTCTTCGGCGGCGTTCTCGACCCAGGCCGACTTGCCGCGGGTGAACATCGAGAAGGATTTCTTGTCGATGGTGACGGTGGCCTTCGAGCCTTCCTGGAAGTTGTAGCCGGCGATGAACTGCGGCTCGTAGGAGACCTGCTGTCCGGGCCGCTGGCTGACGAAGAAGAACATGTCGCCATGGTCGAGCGTCGCCGGCTGCTTGTCGGTGGGCACGGTCAGCACATAGCAGACCTTGCCGGCGGCCGACTGATAGCTGTAGGTGCCCCAGGCATTGTGCTGGCCGATCTTGGTCGCCTGTTGCGCCAACACCGGCACTGCCGAGGCCACCAGGACCAGGCTGGAAACTATAGCAATCAATCCGCGCATCGTTCTTCCCGTATTCCAAATGGTGCGGAGGCGGGCCGCGTGGCGTCCTGCCGTCGCTTCATTTTGATTTAATCAGGGTTACCAAACGGTGAATTGTCCTCGAAGAAAAGGAACTCACCCCAGGAAACCGCCACCATCCGCGCCGCCACTGTGGATTGAGGCCGGCGCGACGTCCCGGCGCGGAGTTGGATGCCACGAAAACGGCAAGAGTTTGTCTTTTCGCACGCGCTGATTTACGGGCGTGAGGCGAGGCGAGATCAGTTCTTGTCCGCCAGCGCGTCCCTGGCGGCCTGCCTGTGGGCAGGCGTGATATGGGCGCTGACGGCGGTGATCGCGGCGGTCAGCACGGCAAGGTCGTCGGTGAAGCCGAGGCCGACGACGAAATCGGGAATGAAGTCGAACGGCAGGACGAAATAGCCCAGCGCGCCGAGCAGGATTGCCTTGGCCCGCATCGGCGTGTCCTTGTCCATGGCGCAATAGTAGGCGGCGACCACCTCGTCCATGAACGGAATCTGCCGCGCCGCCTTCCTGGCGGTGCGCCAGAATTTCTCGCGGACCTCGCCCTCCCCGGCAAGCTTGTCGCCGAAGCCGAAGAAATCGAAACCGGTACCTTGCGTCATCAGTCGCTCCTTGGCGGCCGCTCGCAACCCATGCGTGCCAACCCGCCGCGAAAGATGTGGTGAAAGCGGGGGACTGCTACAAGAGTTTGGGCGGTTGCTTGGCCGGAAAATCGGAAAGGGATGCTGGCCAGCGGTGACCTGGCTGGCGATCGCCTAGTTTCTGCGATTGGCCGAGGCATCCCTCCCATCGTCATCCACGGGCTTCGCTCCTTGCTTCGCCCTGGAATGACGAAGAAAGGCGAGTCTTTTCGACTCAGCCGAAATATCGGTTCATCCGCTTTGCCAACTCGATATCCAGCGCCGTCACGCCGCCTGCGTCATGCGTGTTCAGCGTCACGTCGACAGTCTTGTAGACATTCGACCAGTCCGGGTGATGGTCCATCTTTTCGGCCGCCAGCGCCACGCGCGTCATAAAGGCGAAGGCTTCGGAGAAATTCTTGAAGACGAAGCTGCGTTTGATGGAAGCGCCGTCGGCGGCGAGCGACCAGCCGCCGAGCTCGGCCAGAGCCGTGGCGATCGCGTCCTTGGTCAGTTTTTCCCTGTTCATGTGTGGTCCCTGTGCTATTCGAAAATGGCCTGCACCATAATGCATGTCGCCCAAAAGTGCGCGGCGGTTTTGGGGTGACGACATGCATGAAAGCAAAGATTTAAACCTGCCGGATCGATGCGCGAAAAGCCCTTAAAATCCATTCTGTTCGTCTGCCTCGGCAACATCTGCCGGTCACCGCTTGCCGAGGGCGTTTTCCACAGCGTGCTGGCCGAGCGCGAACTGGCCAGGCGCATCGTGCTCGATTCGGCCGCGACCAGCGGCTGGGAGGTCGGCTCCGCGCCCGATCCACGCTCTGTCGCGGTGGCGGCAAAGCATGGCGTCGACATTTCAGGGCAGAGGGCGCGCAAGGTGCTGGCGGAGGATTTTTCGCGCTTCGACCTGATCCTCGGCATGGACAAGGCGAATGTGCGCGACCTCAAGGCTCTGGCGCCAGCGACCGCGCGCGACCGGGTCCATCTCTATCTGGATTTCGCGACGGGAAAGACCGCGGACGTGCCGGATCCCTATTACGACGGCGCCGAGGCCTTCGCTTCGGTCTATCGCATGATCCGCGAGGCATCTGAGGCGCTGGCGAAGCGGCTCGAGGCCAGCGCTTCGCCGACCAGCGGCCAGGCTTCTTCGACGATGTAGGGGCCGCCGCCGACCGAATCGCGCGACGACATCAGGACGAAGCGGCCGACGCGGAAGGGCAGCGCCGCGAAATTGCCGCGCGCCGAAAGATATTGCGCGACATCGAGCGGGCTCCCATTGCGCAGGCGCGCCAGCGTCACATGCGGCGAGAATTTGCGCGGGTCGGCCGGCAGGCCGAGCCGCTGGCAGATGCGGTCGATCTCGCCCTGCAGCGCCGCCAGGTCGGGCGAAGCCGACACGCCGGCCCACACCGCATGCGGCTTCTTGCCGCCGAAGGCGCCGACGCCGGAGAGCGTCATTTGAAAAGAGGGGCGGTCGACCCGGTCGAGGGCGTTGGCGATCTCGTCGGCGACATGGCCTTCGACATCGCCGATGAAGCGCAGCGTCAGATGGTAGTTTTCGACGTCGATCCAGCGCGCTCCCGGCAACCCGCCCCGGAGCAGGGACAAAGAGAGGGCGGCATCACGCGGAATTTCGAGGGCGGTGAAAAGACGTGGCATGTGAAGCCTCCTGTCCTCGAATCGAAACTCTCGTCCCTAGCGAATCATCGATACAAGCGCGGGGCAAGAGCTTTGTTGTCCACAAAGTTTCCCCAGCGGAAACCGTGGCGTTTTGGACTCACGACGGGCCGCCATTGTCGGCGATCGACCTCTCGACGGTGGGCAGGATGCGCTCGACGATCACGTCGACGCCGTTCGGATTGGGGTGCAGGCCGTCCTCCAGCTGCAGGTCGGGGTGGCCGGCGACGCCTTCGAGAAAGAACGGATAGAGCGGAACGGCATATTTGGCGGCAAGCTTCGGGTAGATGGCGTCGAAGGTCTTCTGGTAGTCGGCGCCGAGATTGGGCGCGGCGCGCATGCCGGCGAGCAGCACCGGGACGTTGCGCTGCTTCAGCTTTGCCAGCATGGCGTCGAGGTTCTTCTCGGCGATGCCGGGAGCGACGCCGCGCAGCATGTCGTTGGCGCCGAGTTCGAGGATGACGAGGCTCGTGCCGTCCGGCACCGACCAGTCGAGCCGCGCCAGCCCGCCGCTCGATGTGTCGCCGGAGACGCCGGCATTGGCGACGGTGATGTCGAGGCCCTTAGCCTTCAGCGCCGCCTGCAGCCTGTCGGTGAAACCCTGGCCTGGGCCAAGGCCGAAGCCTGCCATCAGGCTGTCGCCGAAGCCGACGATGGTGAAGGTGGCGGCGCGCGCCGGCGTAATGGCGCCGCAAACGGCGAGGAAAAGGATGAGGGCTGCGGCAAAACGGTGTTTGAATGCCATGCGGCGAGCCCCATATGACCGAAACAACCCAAGGAAAGAGACACGGGCCGTCTCCCTTTTCCACATATAGGGCACTTTCATTGTGACAGAAGCCGTCATCGCGCTGAGGGACGTATCGCTGACGCTCGGCGAGGGCGCGTCCTCCGTCCATGTGCTGAAGGGCGTCAGCCTCGACGTGGCGGCCGGTGAAGCCACCGGCATCGTTGGACCGTCGGGCTCGGGCAAATCAACCCTGCTGATGGTTCTTGCCGGCCTGGAACGGGTCGATTCGGGTACGGTCCAGATCGCCGGTGAGCTGCTCAACGGCAAAAGCGAGGACCAGATCGCATCGTTTCGTGGACGAAACATTGGCATCGTCTTTCAGTCCTTCCATCTCATTCCCAACATGACGGCGCTCGAGAACGTCGCGGTGCCGCTCGAGCTTGCCGGCCATGCCGACCCGTTCGGCGTCGCCGCGCGCGATCTCGCCGCCGTCGGCCTGAGCGACCGCATGACGCACTATCCGGGCGAGCTCTCCGGCGGCGAGCAGCAGCGGGTGGCGATCGCCCGGGCGCTGGCGCCGTCGCCGCGCATCCTCATCGCCGACGAGCCGACCGGCAATCTCGACCAGGCGACGGGAAAGCAGATCGCCGATCTTCTGTTCGCCAAGGCGGCGGAACGCGGCATGACGCTGGTGCTGGTGACGCACGACCCGGCGCTTGCCGCGCGTTGCGCGCGGCAGGTCTCGATGCGCTCGGGGCGGATCGAGGACGCGCCGAAAGCCGTGAAGGTTCCCGCCTGATGCGGACATTGAAGCTCGCCATCCGCTTCTCGCTGCGCGAGATGCGCGGCGGCCTGTCCGGCTTCATGATCTTCCTTGCCTGCATCGCGCTGGGCGTCGCGGCGATCGGCGGCGTCAATTCGGTGGCGCAGGCGATTTCCGCCGGCGTCGCCAATCAGGGCCAGACGCTGCTTGGCGGCGATTTGCGCTTCCAGGTCAACCAGCGCAGCGCTTCGGACGCCGAGCTCGGCTTCATCAAAGGCCTCGGCACGGTCTCACTGACTTCCGGCATGCGCTCGATGGCGCGGCTGGAGGACGGCTCCGACCAGGCGCTGGTCGAGGCAAAGGCCGTCGACGACGCCTATCCGCTCTACGGCGCGCTGGAGACGGATCCGGCGCTGCCGAAGGACCAATTGTTCGGCGAAAGGTCCGGCGTGTTCGGTGCCGCCGCGCCCGACCTGTTGTTCGACCGGCTCAATGTTCACATCGGCGACAGGCTGAAGCTCGGCGGCGCCATTTTCGAGTTGCGGGCCAGGCTGGTCAGTGAGCCGGATGCGGTGTCGGACGGTTTCGGTTTCGCGCCACGGCTGATGATTTCGCGCGAGGGCCTTGCCGCATCCGGTCTGGTGCAGCCCGGCAGCCTGGTCGAAAACGCCTATAAGGTGAGGTTGCCCGACGGCGCGTCCGAGGCCCGGATCAAGGACATCCAGGCCGAGGCCGCGAAGGATTTCCCGCAGGCCGGCTGGTCGATCCGCACGCGCAGCAACGCCGCACCCGCGCTCTCCGCCAACATCGAGCGCTTCTCGCAGTTCCTGACGCTCGTCGGGCTGACGGCGCTGGTGGTCGGCGGCGTCGGCGTGGCGAATGCCGTGCGCGCTTATCTCGACGGCAAGCGTGGCGTCATCGCCACCTTCAAGAGCCTCGGCGCCTCGGGTGGTTTCGTCTTCACCGTCTATCTGGTGCAGATCCTGTTGATCGCGGGCCTCGGCATCGTGCTCGGGCTGATCCTGGGTGCCGCGATGCCGTTCGTGGCGAGCGCGCTCCTGCAGTCGGTCATCCCGGTGCCCGCGCAAGGCGGCTTCTATCCTGGCGCGCTTGCCATGGCCGCACTGTTCGGCCTTCTGGTGACGCTGGCCTTCGCGCTGCTGCCGCTCGGCCGCGCCCGCGACGTGCCGGCGACGGCGCTGTTCCGCGAAATGGGATTCGAGAGCCGCGGCCTGCCGCGCCTGCCCTATACGGGCGCTGCCCTGGCGATCGTCGTCGCGCTGGCGGCGCTGGCGATCCTCTCGGCCAACGACTACCGCATCGCCTCGATCTTCGTCGGCGCCACGGTCTTTGCCTTCCTGGTGCTGCGGCTGGTGGCGATGCTGGTGCAGTGGGCGGCAAAAAAGAGCCCGCGCGTGCGTTCCGTTTCGTTGCGGCTGGCGCTCGGCAACATCCACCGTCCGGGCGCGCTGACGCCCTCGGTGGTGCTGTCGCTTGGCCTCGGGCTGACGCTGCTGGTGACGCTGGCGCTGATCGACGGGAATCTCAGGCGGCAGATCTCCGGCAGCCTGCCGGAGCGGGCGCCGAACTTCTTCTTCGTCGATATCCAGAGCAGCGACGTCGACGCCTTCGCCAGCCTCGTCGGCAAGGAGTCGCCTCGGGGAACACTGGTCAAGGTGCCGATGCTGCGCGGCCGTATCATGGCGCTCAACGGCGTCGACGTCGACAAGGTGAAGATCCCGGCCGACGGCGCCTGGGTGCTGCGCGGCGACCGCGGCCTGACCTATGACGCGAAACAGCCGGAGAACGCGACGCTGACCGAAGGTGCGTGGTGGCCGCAGGACTATTCCGGGGAGCCGCTGGTGTCGTTCTCGGCCGAGGAAGGCAAGGCGATCGGGCTGAAGCTCGGCGACACCGTGACTGTCAATGTGCTGGGACGCAACGTCACCGCGAAAATAGCCAATTTCCGCCAGGTGCAATGGGAGACGATGGGCATCAATTTCGTCATGGATTTCTCGCCCAACACCTTTGCTGGGGCGCCGCATGGCTGGCTGGCGACGCTGACCGACAAACAAGCCAGCACGGCCGACGACGCAAGACTGCTCAACGCCGTCACCCGCGCCTTTCCGGCGGTGACGACGGTTCGCGTCAAGGACGCGCTCGACATCGTCAACCGGCTGGTCGCGCAATTGGGCACGGCGATCCGCGCCGCCGCCGGCGTGGCGCTGATCGCCTCGGTGCTGGTGCTCTCCGGCGCGCTTGCCGCCGGCAACCGGGCGCGCATCCACGACGCGGTGGTGCTGAAGACGCTCGGCGCGACGCGGCGGACGCTGATTACCGCCTTCTCCCTGGAATATATGCTGATCGGCCTCGCGACGGCGCTGTTCGCGCTTGCCGCCGGCGGCATCGCCGCCTGGTTCGTGGTCGCGCATATCATGACGCTGCCGTCGCATTTCATGCCGGAGGTCGCGGTGGCGACGATCCTGGTTTCGCTGGCGGTCACCGTCGGAATCGGCCTTGCCGGCACCTGGCGGGTGCTTGGCCACAGGGCAGCGCCGGTGCTGCGCAACCTCTGACGGAGGGCCGAGAGCCGCCCGCCCGGTTAAATCTTTGTAAGAATGCCGCCCGGAAGACCCGAAAACCGGCCTTTTGCCTTCTCACAAAGCGTTACGGCCCGTTACCGTCTTGTTCTTGACGTCAAGAACCATCATATTTCGCGCTAGGCATGCTGGAGCTCCGCCAGCGGCGCCTGGTCCCGGGGACCGCTCCGAGCGGACCTGTCACCGGACGGGGCAGAAGCAACAGAGGATTTCCAATGGCTGATCCCATTCGCAACTACCAGACGTCCGCCGCCCCCGGCGCGCGCGTCGATATCGATCAGGGCCTGCGCGCCTATATGATCAAGGTCTACAACCTCATGGGGCTTGGCCTTTTGATCACCGGCCTTGCCGCCTGGGGCGCCTTCCAGCTCGCCGTCACCGGCGACGGTCAGCTGACCGCCTTCGGCCAGCTCATCTATGCAAGCGCGTTCCGCTGGGTCGTCATCCTGGCGCCGCTCGCCGCCGTGATGTTCCTGTCGTTCCGTATCCAGTCGATGAGCGTGGGCGCGGCGCAGGCCACGTTCTGGGTCTATGCCGGCCTTGTCGGCTTGTCGCTGTCGACGATCTTCCTCGTCTACACTGGCACCAGCATCACCCAGACCTTCTTCGCCACGGCCGCGGCCTTCGGCGGCCTGTCGCTCTACGGCTACACGACCAGGCGCGACCTGTCGGCGTTCGGCTCGTTCCTGATCATGGGCGTGATCGGCCTGCTGATCGCGATGCTGATCAACATCTTCCTGCAGTCGTCGGCGCTTGGCTTCGCCATCTCGGCGATCGGCGTGCTGGTGTTCGCCGGCCTCACCGCCTACGACACGCAGAAGATCAAGGAGATGTATTTCGAAGGTGACGTCGCCGACGTCGCCGGCCGCAAGGCGATCATGGGCGCGCTGCGCCTCTATCTCGACTTCATCAACCTGTTCATGTTCCTGCTGCAGTTCATGGGCGACCGCCGCTAGAGCAGTTCGCCGTTTCACGGAAACGGCGAACCCTCTATCTCCTTGTTTGACGCAATTCCGGACGGGAAACCGCGCACAGTTTTCCTGGAATTGCTCTAAAGGCGGTTACCCGGTCTCAGTGGACCATAGACTTTGCGAAGGGCGGCCCAACGGCCGCCCTTTCTTTTTGCGCAGTCCTCTGCTGTTATCGAGGCAGGAAAGAGAACCTGCACAAATTATGAGCAATGTTGCGATCAGGGCCGCCACCGCGGCCGACCTCGACCGAATCACCGAAATCTATGCCGATGCGGTCGCGCATGGCACGGCGAGCTACGAGCTGGAGCCGCCCAGCCGCGCCGAAATGGGCGACCGATTCGACGCTCTGGTGGCCGGCGGCTTTCCGTATCTCGTGGCCGAGAAGAACGGCGCCGTGCTCGGCTATGCCTATGCCGGGCCGTTCCGGCCCCGCCCCGCTTACCGATTCGTCATCGAGGATTCGGTCTATGTCGCGCCGGAGGCCAAGGGGCAGGGCGTCGGCTTCCTGCTGATGCGGGCGCTGATCGAGACGGCGCGCACGGCGGGCTTCCGCCAGATCATTGCGGTGATCGGCGACGGCCACGCGGACAGCGCCTCGGTGCGGCTGCACGAGAAGCTCGGCTTCCGCCATTCCGGTCGCCTGGAAGGATCGGGCTACAAGCACGGACGCTGGCTGGACACGGTGTTCATGCAGCTTTCGCTGAATGGCGGCGCGGAATTGCCGCCCGATCCGAATTCGCTGCCGGAACGGAAGTTCGCGAAAGGCTGAAGGGGAATTGAAGAACTGGGGAATTGGGCAATTGAAGAAAGGTATTCAGAGTCCTTTTCTCCAGTTCCTCACTTCCTCTTTCCGGACTACGCCTCGACAACCTTGAGCTTCGCATCGAACACGCCAAGCACGCGGCCGAGTTCCTGGCTGCGCTTCAGGATGCGGCCGCCTGCGGCGATGACGGCAAAAGCGCCTTGCCGGCGTGCCAGCCTGGGGTCCTTGACGATCTGGAAAAGCGGCACTTCGCTGGCCCGGCGGAAGACGGAAAAGACAGCGCGATCAGTGAGGTGGTCGATCGCGTAGTCGCGCCATTCATTGGCCGCCACCATGCGTCCGTAAAGCCTCAGAATCTGGTCGAGCTCGCGCCGGTCGAATCGCACCGGCTGGTCGAGGCGGGCGTTGCGCGCCTCGTGCAACGGGATCAATATTCCGGATGCTTCCCCATCCTCCGTCCCGCTGCTGTGATCGGTCATGCCTCGATCCTTCGATTGAATCATGCGCCGGCCAAGGTTCGCGCTTTCGCGGTCGAATTGCAAGGCCTGGCTAAGCAGGCCCGATGGTCGCGCGGTTTCCCAAACGTCCAGTCACGTTTGCGAAACACATGTTGGAATTGGTGATGCTCTGCCACATTCTCGCCACAAATAATCCGCGCTCATGCCCCAATGTCCGACGAATTTACCGGCGTTGCCTGAGACGGTTCGGTCCGGCACCGGCTCGTAAACCCCAAGCCCCCCGCCCACGGGTCAGCGTCGGATCGAACCAACCTCGGTTTTTCCTTGGAAAAATCAGGTGCGACGATCCCAAAACCTGAATGACCGGCGTCAGAAGCAAGCTGACGCCGGTTTTTTATTTCCCTCTCCCCTTGTCTACGGCATGCACACATTTCCAAGCGGCTGGTCTTGGCGATAGCGTGAATGGCAGCTTGGCGCATGCAGTGTCTTATGCTGCGCTGGTCGACCCCCACTCCGTCTCGGCTTCGCCGAGCCACCTCTCCCCCGATCGACGGGGTAGAGGAAAGGCGCGCCAGGCTTTTTGCCGACAACGCTCGTCCAGCAAGGCTCCCTTCCTTTCCCTCCGGAGGGGGGAAAGGTGGCGCTGCAAAGCAGCGACGGATTGGGGGAACCACGTGGCAATCAGGTCTTCGGCCGATCAATCACGCCGATCAAGGCATGCCGGCTATCCGAACTCCCAAAGATTGCCCTGCCTTGTGGTAAGAAGCGGTCCGCGCGCGAGCGGACGAGAAGCCAATTGCTAGAAGGCGGGAGCTAAAGCCGGTCGGGCTTGCGAATGAAGGCGGCGCCGAGGATCGGGCCGGGCATGCCGTCCTGACCAACCGACTGCAGCAGCACCGCGCAGCCGCCCTTCTTGGCGATCTCGGTCATCGGCAATTCGTAACGCTGCGCCTTGCCGTGCCACATGCCGGCGGTCTGAATGTCGGAAACGGCGTTCCAGTAGGTCAGGCTTCGGCCGCTGTTCTCGCCCTGGCCGATCTTCACCATCTGCGGCGGATCGAAATAGACGATCACCACATGGGCGTCGGTCGGGCCGTTGCCGGCATCGCCCGCGTCGATCACGACACGGTCGCTGGTGCGGCTAACCTTGATGGCGACCCGCATGCCCTCGCCGGTCCTGTCCATCCGCGCCAAGGCGCCGTCGACGTCCTTGCGGCTGGCGCCGTTGACGTGGCTGCGGCCGTTGATGACGGCCTGCGGCGTGTAGACCGAGCGGCTGCCGAAGGCGCGCATATAGTCATACTGGCGCTCGGTGTTCTCCTTGGTGCTCAGCGTGTCCTGCCAGCCGAGATAGTCCCAGTAATTGACGTGGTAGGCGAGCGCGACGATGTCGTCCTTGCCGGCGAGCTCGGCAAACAACTCGTCGGCCGGTGGGCAGGAACTGCAGCCCTGGCTGGTGAACAATTCGACCACGCCCAAAGGCTTGTCGGCTTGAGGCTTGCCGGTCGCGGCCTTCTCAGGCTCGGCTGCCAGGGCCACGCCGCCCAACGCCGTAAGGGCCAGCGCTACTGCCGCAAGCCGCAATCGTCCTCGAAATGCCATGACTTTTCCAATTCCCGCCGGTGACGCCGGCCTTGTTCTGATTGCTAAAATATGTGGCAGAAGCGCCAGTCAACGGGAAGTCACGTTGCGGTGAAATTTTTGCTGTTGCAGCCGCAGGTAAGGGCGCAATAGGAGAGGCGATTGCATTTCAAGGCGTGGTTCGATTCGGGAGCAGCATCCTCACCATGTGGCAAACTCTCCTGACCCCTGTCGATCTCTATTGCGAACGGACGGGGCCTGGACTTTGGGCCGAGCCGGCTAATGCTTTGACCAACCTGGCTTTCATTGCGGCGGGACTATGGGGCGTCCACCAGGTGCGGCGATACAAGACCGGCGCCTTCGCCGAAGTGCTGGCCTGGTGGGTGGTGGCGATCGGCATCGGCTCGACCCTTTTCCACACCTTCGCCAGCAAAGGCACGATCTGGGCCGACATCCTGCCGATCGCCGGCTTCACGCTGGCCTACACGCTGTTCAACCTGCGGCGTTTCCTCGGCATGGAATGGGGCAAGGCGATCCTGGTCTTCGTCGCCTTCTATGTCGTCGCCGGGTTGATCGCCTTCGCCGTGCCGGACTGGCTGCGCCAGGCGTCGAACGGCACCACGGGCTACCTGCCGCCCTTCCTCGCGCTCGCCTTCTTCGGAGCGTGGGTGGCGGCCACCGGCAACCGGGCCGGCTGGTACAATCTGGCGGGGTCGGCGATCTTCGTCGTCTCGGTCTTCTGCCGCATGATCGACCCGCTGGTCTGCGCCAGCTTCCCGCTCGGCACGCATTTCCTCTGGCATGTCTTCAACGGGCTGATGCTCGCCGTGTTGCTGGCGGCGACGGCGCGGTTTGGGAAGCCGCAGGTAAGGCAGTAGGCAGTAGGCAGTAGGCAGTAGGCAGTAGGCAGTAGGCAGTAGGCAGTAGGCAGTAGGTGTCCTTTCCCTACTGCCTAATGCCTAAGCCCTATTCCCTGGCCGCTACGCGGCCAGGTCGCGCAGCACGTATTGCAGGATGCCGCCGTTCTTGAAGTAGTCGAGCTCATCCAGCGTATCGATGCGGCAGATGATCGGCACGTTCTTCACCGTGCCGTCGCCATAGGTGACCTTGGCCACCATCTTCCGGCGCGGCTTGATCGCGTCCAGGCCGTCGATCTCGACCAGCTCGTCGCCCTTCAGGTTGAGCGAGGCCCATGAGGTGCCGTCCTCGAAGACGAAGGGGATGACGCCCATGCCGACCAGGTTGGAGCGGTGGATGCGCTCGAAGGACTGGGCGATGACAGCGCGCACGCCGAGCAGGTTGGTGCCCTTGGCCGCCCAGTCGCGCGACGAGCCGTTGCCGTATTCGACGCCGGCGAAGATCACCAGCGGCACGCCTTCCTGCTTGTATTCCATCGCCGCGTCGTAGATCGACATCTCCTCCTTCGAGGGATAGTGGATCGTGTAGCCGCCCTCGCGGCCGTTCTCGCCCAGCATGTGGTTGCGGATGCGGATGTTGGCGAAGGTGCCGCGCATCATCACCTCATGGTTGCCGCGCCGCGTGCCGTACTGGTTGAAGTCGGCGACGCCGACGCCATGCTCGGTCAGGTACTTGCCGGCCGGCGATGCAGCCTTGATCGAGCCCGCCGGCGAGATGTGGTCGGTGGTGATCTTGTCGCCGAAGAGACCGAGCACGCGCGCGCCCTTGATGTCGCCGACCTTGCCGAAGGAGCGGCCCATGCCGGCGAAATAGGGCGGGTTCTGCACATAGGTCGAGTGGTCGTCCCAGGCATAGGTCTGGCCTTCCGGCGCCTTGACCTTTTGCCAGTAGGCGTCGCCCTTGAAGACGTCGGCATATTTGCGGGCGAACAGCTCGCGGGTGACGTTCTTCTCGATGAACTCCTGGATCTCGGCCGAAGTCGGCCAGATGTCCTTGAGATAGACCGGCTTGCCGTCGCTGCCTTCGCCAAGCGGCTCGGTGGTGAGGTCCCTGGTCACCGTGCCGGCCAGCGCGTGCGCCACGACCAGCGGCGGCGACGCGAGATAGTTCGCCTGCACGTCCGGCGAGACGCGGCCTTCGAAGTTGCGATTGCCGGAAAGCACCGCGGCGGCAATCAAACCTTTATCGTTGATGGTCTTGGAAATCGGCGCCGGCAGCGGGCCGGAATTGCCGATGCAGGTGGTGCAGCCGAAGCCGACCAGGTTGAAGCCGATCTGGTCGAGTTCCTTCTGAAGGCCGGACTTTTCGAGATATTCGGCCACCACCTGGCTGCCGGGGGCGAGCGAGGTTTTCACCCACGGCTTCTGCTTCAGGCCGCGGCGGTTGGCGTTGCGAGCCAGGAGGCCGGCGCCGATCAGCACGCTAGGGTTCGAAGTGTTGGTGCAGGAGGTGATGGCGGCGATGACGACGTCGCCATGGCCGAGATCGTAGTCGGTGCCTTCGACGGCGTAGCGCTTGGAAATTTCGGCGGCCTTCTTGTATTCGGTCTCCATCGCCTTGGCGAAGCCGGCGGGGATGTCCTGCAGCGCGACGCGGCCCTCGGGGCGCTTCGGGCCGGCCATCGACGGCACGACGTCGCCGAGGTCGAGCTCGAGCAGATCGGTGAAGACCGGATCGGCCGAGCCCGCGTCGCGCCACATGCCTTGCGCCTTGGAATAGGCCTCGACCAGCGCGATGCGGTTCTCCTCGCGGCCGGACATGGTCAGGTAGCGGATGGTTTCCGAGTCGACCGGGAAGAAGCCGCAGGTCGCGCCGTATTCCGGCGCCATGTTGCCGATGGTGGCGCGGTCGGCCAGCGTCATGTTGGAGAGGCCGGGGCCGAAGAACTCGACGAATTTGCCGACGACGCCCTTCTTGCGCAGCATCTGGGTGACGGTGAGCACGAGGTCGGTGGCGGTGACGCCTTCCTTGAGCTTGCCGGTGAGGCGGAAGCCGATGACTTCCGGCAAGAGCATGGAGACCGGCTGGCCAAGCATCGCGGCCTCGGCCTCGATGCCGCCGACGCCCCAGCCCAAAACGCCAAGGCCGTTGATCATGGTGGTGTGCGAATCGGTGCCGACGCAGGTGTCGGGATAGGCGGTGGTTTCGCCGTCCTCGGCGTTGGTCCACACGACCTGGCCGAGATATTCGAGGTTGACCTGGTGGCAGATGCCGGTGCCGGGCGGCACGACACGGAAGTTGCGGAAGGCCTGCTGGCCCCATTTCAGGAATTTGTAGCGCTCCTCGTTGCGCTCATATTCCAGCTCGACATTGCGGGCGAAGGCCATCGGCGTGCCGAACTCGTCGACGATGACGGAGTGGTCGATGACAAGGTCGACCGGCACCAGCGGATTGATCTTCTCCGGGTCGCCGCCGAGCGCCTTGATGCCATCGCGCATCGCCGCCAGGTCGACCACCGCCGGAACGCCGGTGAAATCCTGCATCAGCACGCGGGCCGGGCGATAGGCGATCTCGACCCCGGCGGTGCCCTTGTCGGTCAGCCAGGCGGCGACCGCCTGGATCGATTCCCTGGTGACCGAACGGCCATCCTCGTTGCGCAACAGGTTCTCCAGCAGCACCTTCATCGAATAAGGCAGCTGGGCGATGCCGGTGAGGCCGTTCTTCTCGGCCTCAACGAGGTCGAAATAAACATAATCCGCGCCACCCGCGGTCAGGGTGCGGCGGCAATTGAAACTGTCGAGGGATTTGGTCACGGCTATCCGTCCTTGTCTGTTCAGCCTGAAAGGGAACGGACGCCGTTGGCATGCAATCACGCGCAAAGGTGCGGGTACGGCCATTTCCGCTGTCCGCTCCCAAGCAACCCGAGCCGTTCAAGGCGGCGCGTGCGCTGGTTCGGCGCTAATTCTGATCCCGCGCCGACCGCTGGCACGGATGAACCGCATATAGAGAATTTACTGGAATAGTTCTAGACAGTCGAAGGACGAATTTGCGTGAGCCGGAAACGGCCGCGAAACGGTGCTTTCGGGACGGGCAAGAATGCGGCTGATCGCCGAAAATCTAGGCGGCGAGCGCGGCGGCGAGACGGTTTTTTCCAACATCGGCTTCGCGCTGGACAAGGGCGAGGCGCTCATTGTCACCGGTCCGAACGGCTCGGGCAAATCGACGCTGCTCAGAATCGTCGCCGGCCTGCTGCCGGCCGCGCAAGGAAAGGTGCGGTTCGAGGATGGCGGCGAGGCCTTCCCGACGGTCGCCTCGGCTTCGCATTATCTCGGCCATCTCAACGCAATGAAGACGGCGCTCAGCGTCGAGGAGAATCTCGGCTTCTGGCGCGCCTTCCAGGGCGAGCCGGGGCTGGACGTCGAAGAGGCGCTGGAGACGGTGGCGCTCGGCGGTCTCGGGCATCTGCCCTTCGGCTATCTGTCGACGGGGCAGAGGCGACGGGCCTCGATCGCGAAGCTCCTGGTGAGCCGCCGGCCGGTCTGGCTGCTCGACGAGCCGACCGCGGGGCTGGACAAGGCCTCGGAGGCAAGGTTCGCAGGGCTGATGAAGGCGCATCTGCGCGACGGAGGGATTGTCGTGGCGGCCACGCATCTGCCGCTGGGGCTGGGCGGGGCGAAGGTGTTGAGGATGGGCGACTGATGTCGGTGCGAGGCACCCCCCTCTGTCCTGCCGGACATCTCCCCCGCAAGGGGGGAGATTGGCAGCTTCGGCGCCGGCATCTCCTTCGCGGCGTCGGTGATTGGCGAAAGTCCGCGCGACATTCGATCTCCCCCCTTGCGGGGGAGATGGCCGGCAGGCCAGAGGGGGGTGTGCCGGAGCGCCAGCCTCGCCAAGGGATCCCTTTATAATGTGGCCCCTCTTCCTGCGCGACATCCGTCTTTCCATCCGCGCCGGCGGCGGGGCGCTGATCGGGGTCATCTTCTTCCTCGCCGTCATCGTCACCATCCCGTTCGGCGTCGGTCCCGACCTCAACCTCTTGTCGCGCATCGGCCCAGCGATCCTGTGGATCGCCGCCCTGCTTGCCTGCCTGCTCGGGCTCGACCGCCTGTTCCAGGCTGATCGCGAGGATGGCTCGCTCGACCTTCTTGTCCTGAACAACGACCGCCACATGCTGGCGCTGACGGTGCTGACGAAGTGCCTGGCGCACTGGGCCGGCAGCGTGCTGCCGCTGGTGGTCGCGGCGCCTTTGCTTGGCCTGTTCATGAACATGGAGCCGCTCGGCATCGGCGCCACGGCGCTCACGCTTCTCGTCGGCACGCCGGCCATCACCTTCATCGGCGCCGCGGGTGCCGCGGTGGCGGTGGCGCTGCCGCGCGGCGGATTGCTGATTTCGGTGCTGGTGCTGCCTTTGACCATTCCGGTGCTGATCTTCGGCGTTTCGGCAAGCTATGGCGCGGTGGCCGATCCGGCGCCATTCCTGCAGCCTTTCCTCATTCTTGCCGCGCTGACGCTGTTTCTTGCAGTGCTTGGTCCGCTGGCGGCGGCATTGGCGCTGCGGCACGGGACGGATTGAGACGACGAGAATGTTCCTTCACTGCGGCACCGCGACAAATTGCGGAACTGCCGGCGCGAGGTTAAGGGAAGACATGATCGCAACGATTGGCACGGCGGAGAGCGAGGAGCGGCTGACATGAGCGCGCACGCCCTCTTCGTCACCGCCGCCTATGCCATCACCGCCGTGGTGCTCGCCGGGCTGATCGGCTGGATCCTGCTCGACCAGCGGGCGCGCAAGCGCGAGCTCGCGGCGCTGGAAGCGGCCGGAGTGCGCCGGCGCTCCGACAAGGCGGTTAAATCATGAGCATCGAAACCGAAACGCCGGCGCCGCGGCGCCGCCTGTTCGTGCTTCTGCCGCTGCTGGTGTTCCTGGGCCTGGCGGGGCTGTTCCTGTGGCAGCTGCTTTCGGGCCGCGACGCCTCTGAAATCCCCTCGGCATTGATCGGACTGCCGGCGCCGCAGACCAGCCTGCCGCCGCTCGAAGGGACCAGCCTGCCGGGGCTGGATACAAAGTCCTTTACCGGCAAGGTGACACTGGTCAACGTGTTCGCGTCCTGGTGCGCGCCGTGCCGGGAGGAGCATTCGGTGCTGCTCGGCCTGTCGCAGGACAAGCGCTTCACGCTTGCCGCGCTGAACTACAAGGACCAGCCGGAAAACGCCCGCCGCTTCCTTGGCGATCTCGGCAATCCGTATCAGGCGATCGGCGTCGATCCGGCCGGACGCGCGGCGATCGACTGGGGCGTCTACGGCGTGCCCGAGACCTTCGTCATCGGCAAGGATGGCAGGATCGCCTACAAGCATGTCGGTCCGCTGACGCCCGAGTCGGTCAGGGCGTTGCTGTTGCCGCAGATCGAGAAAGCGCTGGCGGCGCCGGGTTAGCGCGGGGGCGCCAGGTCAAGACGGATACTTGCGTCGTCATTCTAGGGCGAAGCAAGGAGCGAAGCGACGCGCGCAGACCCTAGAATCCATTCCGTGACGCTGATCGAGGAGCGCGGCGGCCTGGATTTCGGCGCTTGTGCAGCGCGTTCTGCATCGCTGCGACGCCTGGAAGTCACGGAATGGATTCTCGGGTCAAGCCCGAGAATGACGAAGTGGCCGGACGATCGGCCTACCGCTCAACCGTAGATCTGCTTGTGGACCTGGTAGAGCATTTCCGAACGGTCGGCGCGCAGATCGGCGAGATCGCGGCTGGACAGGTTCTCGATTTCGGCGACGAGGCGGTTGTAATGACGGCGCTTGGCCATGCTGGCGCGGGCGCGGGAGACAAGATTGTCGAACATGACAGGGTTCCTTCTTAGTTGTTCCTCCCTGACGATTGTGAGGATGACATAGGAATGATGCATTGCAAAAGAAAGATGTTGCAATGCACCATTGCAACCAGCGCATAGCCGGTTAATCGCAGGCTAACAGGCTATGCATCCGACGCGGTACGCAAGACCGGCCCGCTTCACGCAGTGCTCATCTGTTTTGTCATACAAATTACGGGCCTGCCGTCTTGCCAGATCGCTTCCGGGCTGGCTTGATCCGCCCCGTCACCTGATGCCGGGAGGAAATGCATGGCGGCCGAAGACTATTACGACGTTCTCGATCCGCGCTTCGCGCGCCTGTTCAGCGGCAGCGCCCAGGTGGAAAAGCTGTTCACCGGCTGCCGCTGGGCGGAAGGGCCAGCCTGGTTCGCCGCCGGCCGCTATGTCGTCTGGTCGGATATCCCGAACAACCGCATGCTGCGCTATGACGAGACCGATGGCAGCGTCAGCGTGTTCCGCCAGCCGTCCGGCAATTCCAACGGCAACACCGTCGACCGGCAGGGCCGGCTGGTGACCTGCGAGCATTCCGGCCGCCGCGTCAGCCGCACCGAATTCGACGGCTCTATCACGACCATCGCCGAGAAGTGGAAGGGCAAGCGGCTGAACTCGCCCAACGACGTGGTGGTGCGCTCCGACGGCTCGATCTGGTTCACCGATCCGAGCTACGGCATCGACACCGATTATGAGGGCGACAAGGCAGAGAGCGAGATCGGCGCCTGCAATGTCTATCGCGTCGATCCCGATACGGGCGATGTCGAGGCCGTCATCACCGATATGGTGCGGCCGAACGGGCTCGCCTTCTCGCTCGACGAAAGCCTGCTCTACGTCGTCGACACCGGCCGCACGCATGGCGAGAAGAACCCGGCGCATATGCGCGTCTTCAACGTCGGCAAGCACGGCAAGAAGGTTTCCGGCGGCAAGGTCTTCGCAGACTGTACCGCCGGCCTGTTCGACGGGTTCCGGCTCGATTCCGACGGGCGCATCTGGACGAGTGCTGCCGACGGCATCCATTGCTACGATCCGGACGGCACGCTGATCGGCAAGGTCAAGGTGCCGGAAGTGACCGCCAACTGCGTGTTCGGCGGCAACAAGCTCAACTGTCTCTACATCGCCGGCACCACCTCGCTCTACATGGTGCGGCTGATGGTGAATGGGGCGAAAACCTATTGAAGGTTCTGCAGGCGCTTCTTCGGCCATTCCTGGCCTTTCTGCGCATCCCAGCAGCACCCGCGGCGCTGCGGCTCCCGCAACCACCGCCATCCGCTTTGCCGGAGCGAATTGCCAAACCGTCGCCTGACGCCAAACGGAAGAACCCACGGGGAGAACATCATGCCATTCGTCAACATCCGCATCGTCAAGGAAGTGATCGCCGCCGATCCGGCCGGCAAGAAGGCTGACATCGCCAAGAAGGTGACCGCGGCCATCATGGACGCCACCGGGCTCGGCAATGACGATGTCTGGGTGGTGTTCGAGGAGGTCAACGCCCGCGACTGGTATGTCGGCAAGACCGATGTCGAGACGCGAAGGAAGGGGTAGGGCTCTTCCAGCGCCTAAAAAGTTGCGAGGGGTCGGCGGGACAGCGCCCCCCTCTGTCCTGCCGGACATCTCCCCCACAAGGGGGGAGATCAGATGTCGCTCGGCTTTCGCCAATCGTCGACGTTGCAGGAAGCGCACCGGCGCCGAAACTGCCAATCTCCCCCCTCGTGGGGGAGATGCCCGGCAGGGCAGAGGGGGGCGCCAAGGATCGCAAGCGAAGCAGGTCAGCGGTTACTGTGATCGAATAAACCCTACGAAAGCCTCGATCGCTCCACGTATCGCCCTTCGGTTCGCAGGGTCTGCCAAAATAGCCTCCATCTCCGCCGGCTTCTTGCCCAGCAGCGCGATCTCCAGCGTCCCCTCCTCATACATCGCGAACGACATCGTCCGCATGATCTCGGCCAGTGCCGCCCGCGCATAGAGCGAACGGGGCGAGGCGTGGACCAGCATCGCCGGCTTGCCCACCGCGGCGTCGCGCGAGACCAGCCAGTCCAGCGCGTTCTTCATGCCGCCGGGCACGCCATGCGCATATTCCGGGCAGGAGACGATGACGCCGTCGGCCTGGGTGACCATCTCGATCAGGCGTGCCGCTTCCGGCGGCGTGCGCTCGCCCTCGTCGTCGGGGTTGAAAATCGGCAGCCGGCCAAGGCCGTCATAAACCTTGACACGGCAGTCCGCGGGCGCGTTGGCGGCCAATGCGGCAACCAGGGCCGAGTTGGTCGAGGCGGCGCGCAGGCTGCCCGATATGGCGATGATCTCGATCAAGGGAGAACCGGACGAAGGGTTGAGTCGTCCGCGAAGCCTACCACATGGTCTGGCGGTAATCGTCGTCCAGCTCGCGGTCGATCTCGCCGGCGCTTTCGCCAAGGGCCAGCTGGTCGCGTATGATCTGGCCGAGCGTCGGCAGGGTCGCGCGGTCGTACCAGGTCTCCGGCTTCCACAGATCCGAGCGCATGAAGGCCTTGGCGCAGTGCATATAGGCGGCCTTGACCGTCACCACGATGACGCTTTGCGGCTCCTTGCCGTCGACCGCAAGGCGCTCGCGTAAGACGGGATCGACGGTGATGCGGGCATCGCCATTGACGCGCAGCGTCTCGTTCATGCCGGGGATGAGGAAGAGCAGCCCGACCGATGGGTTGCGGATGATGTTTTCCAGCGTGTCCAGCCGGTTGTTGCCGGGGCGATCGGGAATGGCGATGGTGGAGTTGTCGAGGATGGCGGTGAAGCCGGGCTTGTCGCCATTACAGCGCCGCGCGTCCTTTGGACGCGCAAAGGACGCTGTAACACTTTTGATTTGGCGCATGATCCTTTCCGAAAATCGATTTCGATTTTCGGGGTCATGCGCTAGGCGTCACGTCGGCATTGCCGGCGCCGTCGGAAGAGCCGATCAGCACGAAGGGGCTCTTGCCGATGAACGAACGGCAATGGCCGTCGAGGTTTTTGAGCTCCTTGCGGATCGAGCCGTCGGTCGGCCGGGGCGTCTTGTAGATCGTCCTCAGCTCATCGTGCGTGGTGAGGAATTCCATGCCGCCCCCTCTTTGTTTCGACGCAACTTCGGATGGAAAACCGCTGCACGCTTTTCCCGGGTTGCTTTAATTCCCGGCCTTCTCTTCCTTAGCTTTTTCCTCCAGCGAGTGGCGCATGATCAGCGGCATCTGGCTGAAGGTGAACAGCAAGGTGATCGGGATCGTGCCCCAGACCTTGAAATAAAGCCAGGTCGCCTCGGAAAAGTTGCGCCAGACGACCTCGTTGAGCACGGCGAGGAAGAGGAAGAACAGCCCCCAGCGGAAGGTCAGCTTGCGCCAGCCCTCGGCATCGAGCTGGAAGGCGGAATCGAAAACGTAACCAAGCAGGGACCGGCCGAACAGAAGCCCGCCGAGCAGCGTGACGCCGAACAGCGAATTGATGATCGTCGGCTTCATGAAGGCGAAGGTCTTGTCCTGCAGGTAAAGCGCCAGCGCGCCGAAGACGAAGACCACGATCGCCGAGACCAGCGGCATCAGCGGCAGGCTGCGCGTCAGCAGCCAGGAGACGCCGAGCGAAAGCGCCGTCGCGACCATGAAGAAGGCGGTGGCGATCAGGATCGGCTCGCCGAGATGGCTGAGTATCGGAAATTTCTCGGCCAGCCATTCGCCGCGAATGGTGGCGAAGAAGAACACCAGCCCTGGCCCAAGCTCGAGCAGGAACTTCAAGCCGGGGTTGATCGGCTTGCGGCGAGGATCGGACGGGTCGCGTTCGAGGATGTTCATAAAAGTCCTTCTTGCGCATGATCTGGCCGAAAAGCAGGCGGCCCTTCCAAGATCGCGCCTTTGTTCAAGCCACGCCGGCGATCGCCCTGGCGAATTCGCTGGCGGAAAACGGTTCGAGGTCGTCGACCTGCTCGCCGACGCCGATGAAATAGACCGGCAGCCGATGCTTGGCGGCGATCGCCACCAGAATACCGCCGCGCGCCGTGCCGTCCAGCTTGGTCATCACCAGCCCGTTGACGCCGGCGACGTTGCGGAAGATCTCGACCTGGTTCAGCGCGTTCTGGCCAGTGGTGGCGTCGACCGTCTGCAGCACCGTATGCGGCGCTTCCGGATCGAGCTTGCCCAACACGCGCACGATCTTTTCCAGCTCCGCCATCAGCTCGGTCTTGTTCTGCAGGCGCCCGGCCGTGTCGATGATCAGCACGTCGGAGCCGGCCTCCTTCGCCCTCTCGAAGGCGTCATAGGCGAGGCCGGCCGCATCGGCGCCGAGCTTGGAGGCGACGACCGGCGATTTCGTGCGCTCGCCCCAGATCTTGAGCTGCTCGATCGCGGCGGCGCGGAACGTGTCGCCGGCGGCCAGCATCACCTTGAGGCCGCCGTCGGTGAGCTTAGCGGCGAGCTTGCCGATGGTGGTCGTCTTGCCGGTGCCGTTGACGCCGACGACCAGGACGACATGCGGCTTATGGCTGAGATCGAGCTCGAGCGGCCTGGCGACCGGCGCCAGCACCTTCTCCACCTCCGCCGCCATCACGGCGCGGACTTCCGCGTCGGAGACATCCTTGCCGTAGCGGCTCGAGGCGAGAGAATCGGTGACGCGCAGAGCTGTCTCCACGCCGAGATCGGCGCGGATCAGCACGTCTTCCAGATCCTGCAGCGTGTCCTCGTCCAGCTTTCGCTTGGTGAAGACGCCGGCAATGTTGCCGGTGAGCTCGCGCGAGGAGCGGGCGAGCCCTTCGCGCATGCGCTGGAACCAGGAGCGCCGCGGCGCCGGCTCCGGCGCCTTTACCGGCTCCGCCTTCTGCTCGACCTTCTTTGAAACCGTCACCTTGCCGGCAGAGGGCGTGGGCTTTGGCGGCGGCACGGCCTCCGGTTCCGGCGCGATCTCGGCCAGGATCGGCTGCGGCTCGACGGGCGCTGGCTGTCGAATAGGAGGCGCGATTTCCGCGCCGGCTTCGGCGGATGGTTCCACAGAGGGCGGCGCCACTGGCGGAACCTCGATGGGCGGCGGCGTTTCGACCGGGACTTCGGCAGGCGGCGTCGGCACTTCGACCGGTGGCTGCTCCGGCTGCGGTTCCGGACGCGAAGGCTCGATGTCCGGCTGAGCCGGCGCGGGTGCGGGCACTTCCTGCGGAGCAGGTTCGGGTTCTGGTGTCGGCGCGGGTAAGGGTTCGGGTTGTGCCGGCGGCACTTCCTCGGGGGCAGGCGGCTCCGGCTTCTCGGGCGCCGGTTGCGGCTCTTCTTCCGGCTCGGGCTGCGGCAGCGGTTCCGGCTCGGCGGGAATGGTCGGCTCCGGTGCCGGCGGGATGGATGGAGCAGGCTCGGGCTTCGGCTCTTCGGGAACCGATTGAGGCTCAGCCTCCGGCTTCAGCGCGTCCAGCGCGTCCCATTTGATCGGCGGCAGCGTCTCGTCGGCGCGCTCCTCGACGACCTCTTTCCTGCCGAACGAAAATATCTTCTTGAAGAAACCAGCCATGCGTCTCGCAGTCTCAGGCGGCTTGCGCGGCAAAGGGCGCCGCAATCAGTCGGGCGCCGTCATGGCCGGCGATCACGGCATCGACGATCTCCCCGGGCGCGCCGGTGTCGATCGCGGCCAGCGTAAAACCCTCGGTGCGGCCAAGTCCGTCGCGCTCGACCAGGATCGACTGTCGCGTGCCGGGAAGCGACGAAAGGTGACGACGATAGGCGGCCTCGCCGGCGGCGCGAAGCCTTGCGGCGCGCGCCTTCACCACCTCGCGGGGGACCTGGGGCATGCGCGTAGCGGGCGTGCCTTCGCGTGGGCTGAACGGAAAGACGTGGAGATGCGTCAGCCCGCATTCCTCGATCATTCTTTCCGAATTCTCGAACATCGCCTCGGTCTCGGTCGGGAAGCCGGCGATGATGTCGGCGCCGAAGACGATTGCAGGGCGGAGCTTGCGCACGTCCTCGCAGAAACGGATCGATTGATCGCGCAGATGCCGGCGCTTCATGCGCTTCAGGATCATGTCGTCGCCCGACTGCAGCGACAGATGCAGATGCGGCATCAGCCTCTGCTCGGTGGCGATGGCGTCGAGCAGGTCGTCGTCGGCCTCGATGGAATCGATCGAGGACAACCGCAGCCGCTTCACGTCCGGCACCTGGCGCAGGATCGTCTTCACCAGCTTTCCAAGCTTCGGACTGCCCGGAAGATCGGCGCCGAAGCTGGTCATGTCGACGCCGGTCAAAACGATCTCGGCATAGCCGTTGCCGGCCAGCCGCGTCACCTGCTCGACCACCGCGCCCATCGGCACGGAGCGCGAATTGCCGCGGCCGTAAGGGATGATGCAGAAGGTGCAGCGATGGTCGCAGCCGTTCTGGACCTGGACGAAAGCGCGCGCTCGGCCCTCGATGGCGTCGACCATGTGGCTTGCCGTCTCGCGCACGGAAAAGATGTCGTTGACGCGCGCCTTCTCGGTGTCGTTGACGCCGAAATCGGGCAGCGCGCGGTAGGAGTTGGCCTTGAGCTTTTCCTCATTGCCAAGCACCAGGTCGACCTCGTCCATGGCGGCGAAATTCTGCGGCTCGGTCTGCGCCGCGCAGCCGGTGACGATGATGCGGGCCGAAGGGTTCTCGCGGCGCGCCTTGCGGATCGCCTGCTTGGCCTGGCGCACGGCTTCCGCCGTGACGGCGCAGGTGTTGAAGATGACAGCGCCGCCCTGGAGCGCGCCGAGGCCGGCGCTTTCGGCCTCGCGGCGCATCACTTCCGATTCATAGGTGTTGAGGCGGCAGCCGAAGGTGACGACGTCGATACCCTTGCCGGTGGGGGCTTGGGGCGCGCCCTTTTGAAGGGCGGACATCAGGCGGCGCTTTCGGTGTCGCGGGCCCAGGCGCCGGTCGAGGGATCGAAGCTGCCGGAAAATTCCCATTCGGCCGCGCCGGTCAGGATGACGTGGTCGTCATTGCGCCATTCGACATTGAGCTCGCCGCCGCCCGGCGTCAGCAGCGAAACGCTGCGGCCGGTGCGCCTGGTGCGGGCGGCCGCGACCACGGCGGCGCAAGCCGCCGAGCCGCAGGCCTTGGTGAGGCCGGCGCCGCGCTCCCAAGTGCGGATGATCATGGTTTCAGGCGAGGTCACCTGGGCGATGGTAATGTTGGCGCGCTCGGGAAAGATCGGATGGTTCTCGAGCAGCGGGCCGAAGCGGTCGAGCTCGTAGGACCAGACGTCGTTGTCGACCCAGAAGATGGCATGCGGGTTGCCCATCGACAGCGCCGAGGGCGAATGCAGCACCGGGGCGTCGATCGGGCCGATCTGCAATTCGATCATGCGGGTATCGCGGAATTCTTCCGCCAGCGGGATCTCCCGCCAGCCGAAGCGGGGCTTGCCCATGTCGACCGAGATCAGGCCGTCGGGGTGCTCCTGCGCATTCACGATGCCGGCGCGGGTCTCGAAGCTGAAGCTCTTGTTGCCCGTCTCGGCCGCCAAAGCCTGCACCACGCAGCGCATGCCGTTGCCGCAGGCCTGCGCACTGGTGCCGTCGGAATTCAGGATGTCGATATAATAGGCGGTGCCCGGCGTCTTCGCATCGTGGATCGCCATGATCTGGTCGAACTTCGTCGCCTCGCCGGCATTGAGCGCGATCGCCGCCGCGGCCGTCACCTTGTCGGCACGGCCGCGCATATCGGCAACGATGATCTCGTTGCCGATGCCGTTCATCTTGGCGAAGGGGGCGGTGCCTGCCATCTAACCGGTCATTCCAATCCGTTTGGGCGCTATATGGCGGAAACGGGCGGGAATTACCAGTCCGGCCAGGTGGCGACGACCAAGAGGTAGCGCCGCGACGACCAAGAGGTCGCGCCGCGACGACCAAGGGGTCGCGCTTAAGTTACTGCGAAGACGCCGAGCACGATCAGCAGGAAGATGATCAGCACGATGCCGATAAGGATGCGCGCGCCCGTGGCGGCGGCGCCGGCCAGCGCCGGCATGCCAAGCAGGCTCGCGGCGGCGGCGACAATCAAAAGGATGATGATCCACTTGATAAAGCTCCGGCGAAATTGCGTCGCGAACCAACGCGTTTCGCCGGCTTGGGTTCCTTTGTCAGACGGGCGGCACGTCCCATACCTCTGCGGGCCGCATGGCGCGGAATCGTTCCGAGGGCAAGCCTTCAGCCGCCAGCGCCTCGGCCAGTTTTTGCGCCGGCTCCTCGATCGGCTCGTCGGTGAGATGGAATGTGCCCCAATGGCAGCCTGCGGCGTGAGCCGCATTGCACAGCTTCATGCCCTGAACGGCTTCCTCCGGGTTCTGGTGCTGCGGCGCCATGAACCAGCGCGGTTCATAGGCGCCGATCGGCAGGATGGCGAGGCGGAAGCCGCCATGCTTTTCTCCCATCAGCCGGTAATTGATGCCGTCATGGAAACCGGTGTCGCCGGCGAAATAGATATTGCCCGCCGCCGTCTCGATGACGAAGCCCGCCCACAGCGCCATGCGGCGGTCGCGCCCGCCGCGCGCCGACCAGTGATGCGCCGGCTCGATGTGGATGGCGGCCGCGCCGACGCTCAGCCTGTCGCCCCAATCATGCACGCTGAGCCGCATGCCGGGCGCCGCGCGGCCGATGATGGCGTCGTTGCCGAGCGGCGCGATCACCAGCGGGTCGTGGCTCTCTTTCAGCCGCTTCAGCGTGGCGAGGTCGAGATGGTCGTAGTGATTGTGGCTGATCAGGACCAGGTCGATCGGCGGCAGGTCGGCGAAGATAATTCCCGGCGCATTGACCCTTTTCGGCCCGGCGAAGGCGAAAGGCGAGGCGCGCTCCGACCAGACCGGATCGGTCAGGATGTTCAAGCCCGCCGTCTGGATGAGCAGCGAGGCATGGCCGACCATGGTGAGCCTCAGCGCGCTGCCTTCCACCCGTAGGTCCGGCTTGGCCGGGGGATAAGGGCTCGGAAAGGCGGCCGGCCATTTCGCCCGCCCGCCGCCGAACTGCCATTTGAGGAGATCGGTGAAGCGTCCGGGCGGCTTGCCGCCGGGATTGAAGAACAAGGCGCCATCGAAATGATCGCTGGGCGGCCCGCTGTAGTAGCGGTTGGCGGTTCCTGTTCTCGCGGCCATTCTGTCTCCCGCCCGTTTGTGTCGTTTCCTGAGATAAGGACGCGCCTGCCTGGCGCAAGCATTTTGCCGGCGAATGCCAATGGCCGAAGCCCGGCTCGTCTAGGATCGGGAGACAGGGGTGATCGCCATGGCAATGAAGCGAACCAAGACACCGTGGATGAAGGCCGAGGATTTCGGCCGCTCGCTGCCGCATGGGGTCGGCGTCAACCTGTTGGTCACCGACATGACGGCGATGGAGGCTTTCTGCCGCGACGTGCTTGGCGCCCGGATCATCTATGCCGACGAGGACTTTGCGGCGATCGAGCTTCTGGGCTCAATCTTCATGCTGCACGCCGACCATTCCTATCTGGACAATCCGATGACCGGCATCACCGCGGGCGCAGAGACTCGCGGGGCCGGTATCGAACTGCGCCTTTACGGCGCCGATCCGGATGCGGTCGAGAAAAAGGCGGCGGCGCTCGGCCACATCGTGCTGGCCGGCTCGATCGACAAGCCGCATGGCTTGCGCGAATGCTACATCGTCGGCCCGGATGGCTATGTGTTCGTGCCGAGCGCCAGGATTTAACATTGATATTTCAATAGATTATAAGGTTTTCAGCGGCAGTCCCCCGACTGTGGCTTTCCGCTGCGACAAATTTGCAACAGCCGCTTCGAAAACCCTATTTTAACCATATCGGGTTGAAATTCTGCCACCTTCGCCGTCTTGGTGAAGCGGAGATTACGCGGATGGCTCCCCCCGGCCAGATCCGACGGAGGTGGTAAATGCATTTTTCAAGGACTGGCCTTCTGGCCGTATCGCTGGCCGCGCTGGTTGCGAGCGGCTGCTCAACCTCGCGCTTCTCGTCGATGGACGACCAGCAGCCGGCGCCGCTGACCCCGGCGCCCTCCGGCACGGTGACGCAGAATCAGCTGCCGCCGCCGGCCTCCCCCGGCGCCACCGATCCGTCGCAATTCCCGACCGCTCCGAAGAACAGCCAGGTCGCCTCGCTGCCGCCGGATGGCACGGCGCCCGCCGGCGCCACCGATCTCACCGCGGCCAGCGTCGCCGGCGTCTGGAACGTCAACGTCTCCGGGCAGAGCTGCAAGGTGGCGACGCCGCAGACCAAGTTCGGCGCCGGCTACCGCGCCGGTCCGCTGCATTGCCCGGCTCCGATCGACGGCATCAAGTCGTGGAACGTCGCCGGCAAGCAGCTGACGCTCTATGACGAAAATGGCGGTACGCTGGCCAGGCTCTATTCGTCGGGCGGCGAAAAGTTCGACGGCCAGACTTCCAGCGGGCAGCCGATCTCGCTTACAAGGTGAGCGAAACCGACTATTGCTTCCACGCAATTCCGGGCGGAAAGCCGGAATTGCTCCAGCTGACGTAACCCATGCATCTTCGCGACGGTATCCAGACCCATGCGACCGTCAGGCAGCGCTATGACCATCTCGTCCAGAGTGGCGCGGTCGAGCGCGACCCGGCGCAGGAGCGCATCGTCGCAGCGCTCGACCGGCTGATCGAAGAGATCTCGGCAAAAAGGCTGGCGCAGAAATCGAGCGCGCTGGGCTGGCTGTTCGCGGCCAAGCGGCAGCCGCGCGAGCCGGTCAAGGGCCTCTACATCCATGGCGGCGTCGGCCGCGGCAAGACCATGCTGATGGACATGTTCTTCGAATTGCTGCCGGTTCGGCGCAAGCGCCGTGTGCATTTCAACGACTTCATGGCCGATGTGCAGGACCGCATCCAGAAGCACCGGGCGGCGCGAAAGAACGGCGACGTCAAGGAAGACGATCCGATCCCGCCGGTGGCGCGGTCGCTTGCCGAACAGGCCTGGGTGTTGTGTTTCGACGAGTTCTCCGTCACCGACATTGCCGATGCGATGATCCTGTCGCGGCTGTTCTCGGCGCTGTTCGCCAGCGGCGTGGTGCTGGTCGCCACCTCCAACGTGGCGCCGGAGAACCTCTATCGCGACGGGCTGAACCGCCAGCTCTTTTTGCCGTTCATCTCGCTGCTCGAGCGCAACGCCCATGTGATAACGCTCGATGCCGAGAAGGACTACCGGCAGGAAAAGCTCAACCGCCAACCGGTCTATGTCACGCCGGACGATGCCGCGGCCGAGCGCGCGCTGGACGAAGCCTGGAAGGCGATGACATATGGCCAGCCGGCCGGCGAAGTCACGTTGACGCTCAAAGGCCGCCACCTCGTCGTGCCGCGCGCCGCCGGCGACGCCGCGCGCTTTTCCTTTGCCGACCTTTGCGAAAAGCCGCTCGGCGCGCGCGATTATCTGGCGATCGCCGGCCGCTTCTCGACCGTGTTCATCGACCATGTGCCGGTGCTTGGCGAAGGCATGCGCAACGAGGCCAAGCGCTTCATCCTTTTGATCGACACGCTCTACGACCACCGCATGCGGCTGGTGATGAGCGCCGCGGCGCCTCCGCAAGGGCTCTACACGGCCAAGCGCGGCACGGAGGTATTCGAATTCGAGCGCACCGCCTCGCGCCTGGTCGAGATGCAGAGCCGCGACTGGCTGGACGACTGGACGGAGCGGCGGAAGGACGGGGCGGCGACCGCCGCGGCGAGACAGGCGCAGGGGTAGAAGGGGTTACCTTCGTCATTCCAGGGTCTGCGCGCGTCGCTTCGCTCCTTACTCCGCCCTAGAATGACGAAGCGGAGGGGTCTTCGGCTAGCCTCAAAGCCGATACACATACATCACGAAATCCTCCGCCTTCCCATGCGGCTCCTTGCGCGTTTCGTAAAGCGCCCGCGCCGGCTCGTTATCGGGCTCGGTCCCCACCCATGCTTCCTCGCAGCCATGCTCGCGGCCGAGCGCGAACATGGCGTCGAGCATTTTTCGCGCGATTCCCTGCCGCTGGAAGGGCGGCGCCACGCCGACCTCGTCGATATAGAGCTCGCTCACCTTGTCCGGGTGGCGGTGGATGACGGCGGCGCATTGGCCGACCACGGTTTGGTCAACTATAGCCACGATCATGAAATGGCCGGGCGCGGCGAGATAGGCGGCGAGGCGGTCGGGCCGCACCGGCTCGTCGAACACGTCGTCGGCCACCCGCATCACAAGGGCGTCATCGCCGGGATGAAGCCTTCTGATTTCGACGTTCATTGTGTAAATTCTCCTCAGTCGGCTCACAAACTTTGACGTTTACGTAATTCCCGATGCATCTAACCGATTGAAAATGTTGAGCTCAAAATAATCGTTTGAATTTCTTCCGTGTCGGAGTTATTCGATGCGGCCAATCTCGCGGTTTCCCGCATCCTTTCGGCCTCCCTGGCCCGTCACGACCTCGTCACAGACAAAGGAAAACATCCTCACATGGCACGCAACAAGATAGCGCTCATCGGCTCGGGCATGATCGGCGGCACGCTCGCCCATATGATCGGCCTCAAGGATCTCGGCGACGTGGTGCTGTTCGATATCGCCGAGGGCATTCCGCAGGGCAAGGGCCTCGACATCGCGCAGTCTTCTCCTGTCGACGGGTTCGATTCCAGGCTGACCGGCGTCAACGACTATGCCGGCATCGAGGGCGCGGATGTGTGCATCGTCACCGCCGGCGTGCCGCGCAAGCCCGGCATGAGCCGCGACGACCTTCTCGGCATCAACCTCAAGGTGATGGAACAGGTCGGCGCCGGCTTGAAGAAGTACGCGCCGAAGGCTTTCGTCATCTGCATCACCAACCCGCTCGACGCGATGGTCTGGGCGCTGCAGAAGTTCTCCGGCCTGCCGACCAGCCATGTCGTCGGCATGGCCGGCGTGCTCGACAGCGCCCGTTTCCGCTACTTCCTGGCCGAGGAATTCAAGGTCTCGGTCGAGGACGTCACCGCTTTCGTGCTCGGCGGCCACGGCGACTCGATGGTGCCGATGATCCGCTATTCGACCGTGTCGGGCATCCCGCTGCCCGACCTCGTCAAGATGGGCTGGACCTCGAAGGAGAAGCTCGACCAGATCGTGCAGCGCACCCGCGACGGCGGCGCCGAGATCGTCGGCCTGCTCAAGACCGGCTCGGCCTATTACGCGCCGGCGGCCTCGGCGATCGCCATGGCCGAATCCTACCTCAAGGACAAGAAGCGCGTGCTGCCCTGCGCGGCGCACCTCTCGGGCCAGTACGGCATCAAGGGCACCTATGTCGGCGTGCCGGTGGTGATCGGCGCCGGCGGCGTCGAGCGCGTCATCGAGATCGACCTCTCCAAGACCGAGCAGAAGATGTTCGATTCTTCGGTCGCGGCCGTGCAGGGCCTGACCGAGGCCTGCACCAAGATCGCGCCGCATCTCGCCGGCAAGTAAACTGTCCTCCCCGGAGACCAAGCGCATGAACATCCATGAGTATCAGGCCAAGGCGCTGCTGAAGACGTTCGGCGCGCCGGTAGCAAGCGGCGTTCCGGTGTTCAAGGCAAGCGAGGCGGAAGCCGCGGCACGAGCGCTGCCCGGCCCGCTCTATGTCGTGAAGAGCCAGATCCATGCCGGCGGCCGCGGCAAGGGCAAGTTCAAGGAACTCGGTCCCGACGCCAAGGGCGGGGTGCGGCTGGCGAAGTCGGCGGCCGAAGTGGTCGCCAACGCCAACGAGATGCTCGGCCACACGCTGGTGACCAAGCAGACCGGTCCGGCCGGCAAGCAGGTCAACCGCCTCTATATCGAGGACGGCGCCGACATAGCCCGCGAGCTCTATCTGTCGATCCTGGTCGACCGTTCGGTCGGCCGCATCGCCTTCGTCGTCTCGACCGAGGGCGGCATGGATATCGAGACGGTCGCGCACGACACGCCCGAAAAGATCGTCACCGTCGCCATCGACCCGGAAAAGGGCGTGAGCGCCGACGACGTGAAGAAGCTCAACGCCGCGTTGAAACTGGACGGCGACGCGGCCAAGGATGGCGGCACGCTGTTCCCGATTCTCTACAAGGCCTTCGTCGAGAAGGACATGAGCCTGCTCGAGGTCAATCCGCTGATCGTCATGAAGGACGGCCATCTGCGCGTGCTCGACGCAAAAGTATCGTTCGACAACAACGCGCTGTTCCGCCACCCGGACGTGATGGAATTGCGCGACACCACCGAAGAGGACGAGAAGGAGATCGAGGCGTCGCAATACGACCTCGCTTATGTCGCGCTCGACGGCAATATCGGCTGCATGGTCAACGGCGCCGGCCTTGCCATGGCGACGATGGACATCATCAAGCTCTACGGCGCTGAGCCGGCTAACTTCCTCGACGTCGGCGGCGGCGCTTCGAAGGAGAAGGTGACGGCGGCGTTCAAGATCATCACCAAGGACCCCGCGGTCGAAGGCATCCTGATCAACATCTTCGGCGGCATCATGAAGTGCGACGTCATCGCCGAAGGCGTCATCGCCGCGGTCAAGGAAGTCGGCCTGAAAGTGCCGCTGGTCGTACGGCTGGAAGGCACCAATGCCGAGCTCGGCAAGAAGATCATCAACGACAGCGGTTTGAACGTGGTGTCGGCCGACGATCTCGACGACGCGGCCAAGAAGATCGTGGCGGCGGTGAAGGGTTAATCGAAGGAGCGTCGAATTGGGTGGCTTCCCAATCCATTGGGAGGAAGAAGTCGAGAGCCTCGACCGGTCGGCCGTGTGTCCGTATTCGGTCGAAGAAATCGAGCGGTACCTTGAGTCGTGCCACTACCATTGGATGCTGGATGAGAAGCCGATGCACTACAAGGTGCACGGCGTTGTCGCAGAAGGGATGGACGGTGGGCGGCATTTCTGGCTGCACCGTGCATCGGACGAAGTCGGGCGTGAGTGGTACGTGGTCGTCGGAAGCGGGAAGAGCCCGTTCAAGCCCTCGATGAAGATGAGGGGTTGGATGTATGGCAAAGAGAACGATCTCGGCCTGACGCCCGACCATTTTTTGAAAGAAGAGATGGGTGACCAGCATGTTGCTGACGCCCGATGACAAGGGAATGAGCGGATGCCTCCGCGCAAGATAAATCTGGTCGAGGCGGCGGACGCGAAGATCACCAAGGTCTTCGATCCGCATATCGCCGGTGACGTGAACGATGCCCAAGCCAAGGTCGCCAAGTTCGGCGAGGTCTTCGACTGGCATGCGCATGAGCATGAAGACGAAGCCTTCCTGGTGCTGCGCGGCAGGATCGCCATCGACTTCCGCGACGGGCCGGTCGAGCTCGGCGAGGGCGACTTCATCGTCGTGCCGAAAGGCACCGAACACCGGCCGCGCTCGCTCAGCAAGGAGCCTGTGGTGCTGATGTTCGAGCCGGCGACAACGCTCAACACCGGCAATGCCAAGAGCGACCTCACCGTCGCCGATCTCAAGCGGCTGTGACCATGACCGCGCAGTCTTCCACGACCAACGGTTTTTAGAAAAGGGCCACCATGTCCATTCTCGTCGACAAGAACACGAAGGTGCTGGTGCAGGGCCTGACCGGCAAGACCGGCACGTTCCACACCGAGCAGGCGCTGGCCTATCACGGAACCAAGATGGTGGGCGGCATCCATCCGAAGAAGGGCGGCGAGACCTGGACGGGCGCCAAGGGCGAGAGCTTGCCGATCTTCGCCACGGTGGCCGAAGGCAAGGCAAAGACGGGCGCCAACGCCTCGGTCATCTATGTGCCGCCGGCAGGTGCTGCCGAAGCGATCATCGAGGCGATCGAGGCCGAGATCCCGCTGATCGTCTGCATCACCGAAGGCATCCCGGTGATGGACATGGTCAAGGTCAAGGCGCGGCTCGACCGCTCGACCTCGCGGCTGATCGGCCCGAACTGCCCGGGCGTGCTGACGCCCGACGAATGCAAGATCGGCATCATGCCGGGCAACATCTTCCGCAAGGGCTCGGTCGGCGTTGTTTCCCGCTCGGGAACACTTACCTATGAAGCAGTCTTCCAGACCACCAATGTCGGCCTTGGCCAGACCACGGCGGTTGGCATCGGCGGCGACCCGGTCAAGGGCACCGAGTTCATCGATGTGCTGGAGATGTTCCTCGCCGACGACGAGACCAAGTCGATCATCATGATCGGCGAGATCGGCGGCTCGGCCGAGGAAGACGCCGCGCAGTTCCTCAAGGACGAAGCCAAGCGCGGCCGCAAGAAACCGATGGCGGGCTTCATCGCCGGGCGCACGGCGCCGGCCGGCCGAACCATGGGCCATGCGGGCGCGGTGATCTCGGGCGGCAAGGGCGGCGCGGAAGACAAGATCGCGGCGATGGAATCGGCCGGCATCAAGGTCTCGCCATCGCCGGCGCGGCTCGGCACGACGCTGGTCGAGGCGATCAAGGGTTAAGGCAGTAGTGAGTAGGCAGTAGTCAGTAGTGAACAGGGAAGAACGGGCGAGTAGCAGCTGAGCGGGAATTTCCATCGTTCTACTCACTACTGACTACTCACTATTCCCCTCGAAAGGAGACGGAGCCAGGCTCCGCAGACGAAAATGGCAAGACAAGATCAGGCCAACGACCAATTCTCGCTCACCTCATTCCTCTATGGCGGCAATGCCGACTATATCGACGCGCTCTACGCCGCCTATGAAGACAACCCCGCCTCCGTCGATCCGGAGTGGCAGGACTTCTTCGCGGCGCTGAAGGACGACGCGGGCGACGTCCGCAAGAACGCCAAGGGCGCCTCCTGGGCGAAGCCCTCCTGGCCGCTGACGGCCAATGGCGAGCTGGTCTCGGCGCTCGACGGCAATTGGGGGCTGATCGAGAAGGCGATCGAAAAGAAGGTGAAGGGAAAGGCGGTCATCAACGGCGCCGTGCTTTCCGACGCCGACGTGCACCAGGCGACGCGCGATTCCGTGCGCGCCATCATGATGATCCGCGCCTACCGCATGCGCGGCCATCTGCACGCCAATCTCGACCCGCTCGGCATCGCCAAGCCGCTCGAGGATTACAACGAGCTGTCGCCGGAGAATTACGGCTTCACCGAAGCCGACTACGACCGGCCGATCTTCCTCGACAATGTGCTGGGGCTCGAATTCGGCACCGTGCGGCAGATGCTGGACATCCTGGCCCGTACCTATTGCTCGACGCTCGGCGTCGAGTTCATGCACATCTCCGACCCGGAAGAGAAGGCCTGGATCCAGGCGCGCATCGAAGGCGCCGACAAGGAGATCACCTTCACCGCCACCGGCAAGAAGGCGATCCTGTCGAAGCTGGTAGAGGCCGAGGGCTTCGAGCAGTATATCGACGTCAAGTACAAGGGCACCAAGCGTTTCGGCCTCGATGGCAGCGAGTCGCTGATCCCGGCGCTGGAGCAGATCGTCAAGCGCGGCGGCCAGCTCGGCCTGAAGGAAATCGTGCTCGGCATGGCGCATCGCGGCCGCCTCAACGTGCTTTCCCAGGTGATGGCCAAGCCGCATCGCGCCATCTTCCACGAGTTCAAGGGCGGCTCGGCCGCGCCCGACGAGGTCGAAGGCTCGGGCGACGTGAAGTACCATCTCGGCGCCTCGTCGGACCGCGAGTTCGACGGCAACAAGGTGCATCTGTCGCTGACGGCCAATCCCTCGCATCTGGAAATCGTCGACCCCGTCGTGATGGGCAAGGCGCGCGCCAAGCAGGACCAGCTCGCCGGCCGCGAGCGCGGCGAGGTCGTTCCGCTGTCGGAGCGCGCCAAGGTGATGCCGCTGCTTTTGCATGGCGACGCCGCCTTTGCCGGCCAGGGCGTGATCGCCGAAATCCTCGGCCTGTCGGGCCTGCGCGGCCATCGGGTCGCAGGCACGCTGCATTTCATCATCAACAACCAGATCGGCTTCACCACCAATCCGCGCTTCTCGCGCTCCTCGCCCTATCCGTCGGATGTGGCCAAGATGATCGAGGCGCCGATCTTCCACGTCAACGGCGACGATCCGGAAGCCGTGGTGCATGCCGCAAAGGTCGCGACCGAGTTCCGCATGAAGTTCCATAAGCCGGTGGTGGTGGACATGTTCTGCTACCGCCGCTTCGGCCACAATGAGGGCGACGAGCCGGCCTTCACCCAGCCGATCATGTACCGCAACATCCGCACTCATAAGACCGTGGTGCAGGTCTATGCCGACCGGCTGATCGCCGAAGGCCACGTCACCCAGGCCGAGGTCGACAAGATGCGGGCCGACTGGCGCGCGCATCTGGAAGCCGAATGGGAAGTCGGCCAGCACTACAAGCCCAACAAGGCCGACTGGCTGGACGGCGCGTGGTCGGGCCTGCGCACCGCCGACAACCAGGACGAACAGCGGCGCGGCAAGACCGCCGTGCCGGTGCGCACGCTGAAGGAGATCGGCAAGAAGCTGACCGAGGTGCCGAAGGATTTCGAGGCGCACAAGACCATCCTGCGCTTCCTCGAGAACCGCCGCCAGGCGATCGAGTCCGGCGAAGGCATCGACTGGTCGACAGCCGAGGCGCTGGCCTTCGGCGCCATCCTGCTCGATGGCAATCCGATCCGGCTTTCCGGCCAGGATTCGGAGCGCGGCACCTTCTCGCAGCGCCATTCGGTGCTTTACGACCAGCGCGACGAGAACCGCTACATCCCGCTCAACAATCTGTCGGCGGCGCAGGCCGGCTACGAGGTCATCAACTCGATGCTGTCGGAAGAGGCGGTGCTGGGCTTCGAATACGGCTACAGCCTGGCCGAGCCCAAGGCGCTGACGCTCTGGGAGGCACAGTTCGGCGACTTCGCCAACGGCGCCCAGGTCGTGTTCGACCAGTTCATCTCGTCGGGCGAGCGCAAGTGGCTCAGAATGTCGGGTCTCGTCTGCCTCTTGCCGCATGGCTATGAAGGCCAGGGGCCGGAGCATTCGTCGGCGCGCCTGGAGCGCTTCCTGCAGCTCTGCGCGGAAGACAACATGCAGGTCGCCAACGTCACCACGCCGGCCAACTATTTCCATATCCTGCGCCGGCAGTTGAAGCGCGACTTCCGCAAGCCGCTGATCCTGATGACGCCGAAGTCGCTGCTGCGCCACAAGCGGGCGGTGTCGACGCTGCCGGAGATGTCGGGCGAAAGTTCGTTCCACCGCCTGTTGTGGGACGATGCGCAGCTGCTCCCCAACCAGCCGATCAAGCTGGTGAAGGACTCCAAGATTCGCCGTGTCGTGCTGTGCTCGGGCAAGGTCTATTACGACCTCTACGAAGAGCGCGAGAAGCGCGGCATCAACGACATCTACCTTTTGCGCGTCGAGCAGCTCTATCCGTTCCCTGCCAAGGCGCTGATCACCGAGCTGTCACGCTTCCGCAACGCCGAGATGGTGTGGTGCCAGGAGGAGCCCAAGAACATGGGCGCCTGGTCGTTCATCGATCCCTATCTCGAATGGGTGCTGGCGCATATCGACGCCAAGCATCAGCGGGTGCGCTACACCGGCCGGCCGGCCTCGGCCTCGCCTGCAACAGGGTTGATGTCGAAGCATCTCAGCCAGCTCGCCGCGTTGCTCGACGATGCTCTCGGCGAATAGGGCGCTTGGTGAATAAGCGGACCTGATTAAACAGACCTCAAGAAGACAACGGACAGGCACAATGGCTACCGAAATCCGCGTCCCCACTCTCGGCGAATCCGTCACCGAGGCGACTGTCGGCAAGTGGTTCAAGAAGGTCGGCGACGCGATCGCCGCGGACGAGCCCTTGGTCGAGCTCGAAACCGACAAGGTGACGGTGGAAGTGCCCGCCGCGGGCGCCGGAACGCTGGCCGAGATCGCCGTCAAGGAAGGCGAGACAGTCAATGTCGGGGCGCTGCTCGGCTCGATTTCGGCGGGCGGCGCGGCCCCGGCGACCAAGCCGCAGGCAGTCGCCCAGGCCTCCAGCCCGGATGCCGCATCCACCGGCAAGCAGGCTGCGGCCGAAACCGCCAGGATCGCTGGCGATGCCGGCCAGATCGAGCCGCGCACCATGCCGCCGGCGCCTGCCGCCGCCAAGCTGATCGCGGAGGCCAATCTGTCGGTCGACCAGTTGTCCGGCTCCGGCAAACGCGGCCAGGTGCTGAAGGGCGACGTGCTCGACGCCATCGCCAAGGGCGCGCCGTCGCAGCCCGCCGAGACCCCGAAGGCTGCTCCGGCGCCGGTCGTTGCCCGGGCGCCGTCCTCGACCGAGGATGCGCCGCGCGAGGAACGCGTGCGCATGACCAAGCTGCGCCAGACCATCGCACGCCGCCTGAAGGAGGCGCAGTCGACCGCCGCCATGCTCACCACCTTCAATGAGGTGGATATGAGCGCGGTGATGGCGTTGCGGTCCAAGTACAAGGACGTGTTCGAGAAGAAGCATGGCGTGAAGCTCGGCTTCATGGGTTTCTTCACCAAGGCGGTGACGCATGCGCTGAAGGAAATCCCGGCGGTCAACGCCGAGATCGACGGCACCGACATCATCTACAAGAATTTTGCCCATGTCGGCGTCGCCGTCGGCACCGAAAAGGGCCTCGTCGTGCCGGTGGTGCGCGATGCCGACCAGATGTCCATCGCCGAGATCGAGAAGGAGATCGGCCGGCTTGGGCTGGCGGCGCGAGACGGCAAGCTGTCGGTCGCCGACATGCAAGGCGGCACCTTCACCATCTCCAACGGCGGCGTGTACGGTTCGCTGATGTCGACGCCGATCCTGAACGCGCCGCAGTCCGGCATTCTTGGCATGCACAAGATCCAGGACCGGCCTGTGGTGGTCGGCGGCCAGATCGTGATCCGGCCGATGATGTATCTGGCGCTCAGCTACGACCACCGCATCGTCGACGGCAAGGAAGCGGTGACCTTCCTGGTGCGGGTCAAGGAGAGCCTGGAGGACCCCGAGCGGCTGGTGCTCGATCTGTGATCGGATCGGTCGTGCCGTGAGCAGCTGGCTGGAAAAGTTCGGGTTCGGGCTCGGCCAGACGGCGCGCGGCATGCGGCGGACTTTCCGGTGCGGAACTGTCCTGCTTGGCTTCTCCGCCGCCATCCCATCGCTCGCCATGGCCGCCGACTGGGATCCGGCGACGGCGAGCAGCAATTTCGGCATCTTTGCGCTCTCCGATGCGCAATTGGCGGAGCGCAAGATCACCGTCACGCCGATCGGCGAGCTCGAACTCCCGACCGGCGAGATCATCGCCTGCGATCCTCTGATCACGACCGACGACTGGCCGGCGCTGGCGCGCAGGGTGAAGCCGGGGCATTATCCAGTCGCGCTGTTCGAGGCGCAGGGCCGCGTGGCCGCCGCATTCCTTCGCTTTCGACCCGGCGTGCCGGTGCGCTGGGAGCTCGCCACCTTGCCCGGCCAGGACGTCTCGACGCTGAACGGCGACGAGATATTCGGCTATCCAGTCGATGCCGGCCTCGGCTCGTTCATGGACAAGGCCGCGATGGCCCTGATGTCGGCGGCGCAGGACAAGCTCAAGCCCGACCAGAACTATTATGACGATGTGCTGGCGGCCGAGTTCGCGCCCAACCAGGACCGGTTCGTCATGCACCATCCGGACGCCGGCAATCCGGTCAACGTCGCGATGTTCTGGAGCGGCTGGGGCGATGGCTTCTATCCGTCTTTCTGGGGACTGGACGCAGCCGGCGAGCCGGTCGTCCTGATGACCGATTTCGGCGTGTTGGAAAACGCCGACGGCCGAGAAGGCGACCAGGCCAAGTGATGACGAATGCCGCCTCGCCCATGATCGGATTGATGGCCGGATCGCTGGTGCTCACTGCGGCGAGTTCCGGCGCGCAGGCTGCCTGCCCGATCCAGCTCGCCGTCTATGGCGAGGCGCAGAGCGGCGCCGAAATCGACTTCGGCGCGGCCGGCAGCTCGGCGACGATCACCAACGCCTTTCGCATGATCCTCGACAACAATGTCGTGCTCGACGGCATCGCGATGTGGACCGAGGGCAGCACCGCGCGGCCGCATGGCTCGCTGATGTACAAATGCCCGACCGGCGACGTCACCGGCGAGGAGCTTGCCGCCTGCACGGTCTGGGAAGGCGTCGTCTACAGCGCCGACGACAAGGGCACGATCGGCCTGCTGCCAGCCGAAGGCGCCGATGCGCCTAAAAGCCTGATCCTTCCCGATCTCGGGCCGTCGCTCGAAATGTCGGCCGCTTACGGTCCCGCCGGCTTCTCCAAAGTGCCGTGGGACATCTTCGTGCTGAAAGGCTGCCAGGAATGAGCGTGGACAGGAAGACACTGCTGGTCACCGGCGGCAGCCGCGGCATCGGCGCGGCCATCTGCCGGCAGGCGAGTGAGGCTGGTTATCGCGTGGCGGTGAACTACGTCTCCAACCAGTCGGCTGCCGATGTTCTTGTCGCCGAACTCAAAGCCGCTGGCGGCGACGCCTTCGCGGTCAAGGGCGATGTCGGCAACGAGGCCGATGTCATCGCAATCTTCGAAGCCGTGGACCAGGCCTTTGGCCGGCTCGACGCTTTCGTCAACAATGCCGGCATCGTCGACGTCAAGGCGCGGGTCGACGAGATGAGCATGGCGCGGCTGGAGCGCATGATGCGCATCAATGTCGTTGGTTCCTTCCTGTGCGCCCGCGAGGCGGTGAAGCGCATGTCGATGGGGCATGGCGGCAAGGGCGGCGCCATCGTCAACCTGTCCTCGGCGTCCGCGAGGCTCGGCTCGCCCGGCGAATTTGTCGACTATGCCGCCTCCAAGGGCGCGATCGATACCATGACCATCGGGCTGGCGCGGGAAGTCGTGCTGGAAGGCATCCGCGTCAACGCGGTCAGCCCCGGCATCACCGAGACCGAAATCCACGCCTCGGGCGGCCAGCCAGACCGCGTGGCGCGGATGCAGGACGCGCTGCCGATGAAACGCGCGGGAACGGCGGATGAAGTCGCGAGCGCGGTTCTCTATCTTCTGTCGGACGCGGCCTCCTATATAACGGGCACGATCCTCGATGTGAGCGGCGGCCGCTAAAGCAATTCCAGGAAAAGTGCGTAGCGGTTTTCCGGTTCGGAATTGCGTACAAGGAAATAATCTGGAGTGGTTCCTATCCGAACCAGTCCGGCGCCAGGACAAGGAAAAAGACATGGCTTATGACGTCGTTATCATCGGATCGGGGCCTGGCGGCTATGTCTGCGCCATCAAGGCGGCGCAGCTCGGGCTGAAGACGGCGGTGGTCGAGAAGAACGCCACTTTCGGCGGCACCTGCCTCAACATCGGCTGCATTCCGTCGAAGGCGCTGCTCTACGCCTCCGAGATGTTCGCGGAAGCCGGCCACGCCTTTGACACGCTGGGCGTCGAGATACCGGCGCCGAAGCTCAATCTGAAGAAGATGATGGCGCACAAGGACGCGACGGTCGCCTCCAACGTCAACGGCGTCGCCTTCCTGTTCAAGAAGAACAAGATCGATTCCTTCCGCGGCACCGGCAAGGTGATTTCCGCCGGCAAGGTGTCGGTGACCGGCGAGGACGGCAAGGTCGAGGAGATCGAGACCAAGAACATCGTGATCGCCACCGGTTCGGACGTCGCCGGCATTCCGGGCGTCAAGGTCGATTTCGACGAGAAGGCGGTCGTCTCCTCCACCGGCGCGCTGTCGTTGGCCAAGGTGCCAGCCACCCTGGTGGTGGTCGGCGGCGGCGTCATCGGGCTGGAGCTCGGCTCAGTCTGGGCAAGGCTCGGCGCCAAGGTCACGGTCGTCGAGTTCCTCGACACCATCCTCGGCGGCATGGACGGCGAGGTGTCGAAACAGTTCCAGCGGCTGCTCTCCAAGCAAGGCTTCGAGTTCAAGCTCGGCGCCAAGGTCACGGGCGTCGCCAAGGCCAAGAAGGGCGCGACTGTCACCTTCGAACCAGTCAAGGGCGGCGCGGCGGAAACCATCGAGGCCGATGTCGTGCTGGTCGCCACCGGGCGGCGTCCCTATGCCGACAGTCTCGGACTGAAGGAAGCCGGCGTCGAGCTCGACGAGCGCGGCCGGGTCAAGACCGATGGGCATCTCAGAACCAATGTGCCCGGCATCTATGCCATCGGCGACGTCATCGCCGGACCGATGCTGGCGCACAAGGCCGAGGATGAAGGTGTGGCAGTCGCCGAGACCATCGCCGGGCAGGCCGGCCATGTGAACTACGACGTCATCCCGAGCGTCGTCTACACCAGCCCGGAGATCGCTTCGGTCGGCAAGACCGAGGAAGAGCTGAAGAAGGCCGGCATCGACTACAAGGTAGGCAAATTCCCGTTCAGCGCCAATGGCCGCGCGCGCGCCATGCTGCACACCGACGGCTTCGTCAAGATCCTGGCCGACAAGGCCAGCGACCGCGTGCTCGGCGTCCATATCGTCGGCTTCGGCGCCGGCGAGATGATTCACGAAGCGGCGGTGCTGATGGAATTCGGCGGTTCGTCCGAAGATCTCGCCCGCACCTGCCACGCGCATCCGACGATGTCGGAAGCGGTGAAGGAAGCGGCTCTGGCGACCTTCTTCAAGCCGATTCATATCTGATCGCGCTAAAGCGCGCCGCGTCGAAACGGATTCACGCGACGCGCTTTAGGTCGTTGCTTGATGCATGTCGTTGTCGCAAACCGAGGTGACTTTTGCGCGACATGCATTAGGCGCCGAACACAAATCGCTTCGTCATACGCGGGTCAAGCCCGAGTATGACGAAGGCGGGGTTGCCAAAAACAAAACGGCCCGCCTGTTGGCGGGCCGTTTGTCGTTTGATGCCGTCCTATTACTGAGCCGGTGCAGGTGCCGGAGCTGGCGCAGGGGTCGGCGCAGGGGCGGGTGCAGGTGCCGGAGCTGGCGCGGGAGCCGGGGCAGGCGCCGGAGCTGGCTCAGGGGCTGGAGCCGGCGTTGCAGGCGCCGGAGCCGGCGTGCTGGCGGCCGGCGGCTCAGCCGGGGCCGGCGCATGCTCGCCGCCGCTTCTGCCAAAGACATAATAGGCAACAATGGCCAGGATAATAACAACTAGGGCGATCAGCCACCCGCTGCCGCCACCACCCGACTTGGGAGGCGTGCTCGAAGGGGTGAAGGGGTCGTTAGGGTTCGCCATGAAACGTGTCCTCCTTGGATGAAAGTCATCAAAATAACAGCCATCAACGCGCTGAGCCCGCATCGGGTTTCACGCGGACGGACGGAAAGCGCTGAAAAACCGGCGTTTTCAGGTCCGCCAGCCGCCAGACGACTCAGTTGACGGCGGTAACACTATACCCTGCCTTGCGAAAATCCTCGACCAGTCCTTCCGGACCGGGCAGATGCATGGCGCCGACGGCCATGAAAACGTTGCCCTTGGCCAAAATCGGCCCGGCATGCGCCGCCATCACCTTGTTGCGGCTGGTGATCATGGTCTGCTCGAAGGCGGCATAGCCGGCCTTGTCGTCCGCCGTCTCCGGCAGCACGGCCCGGAAGAGCGGCCAGAACATGCCGACCTCGCCACGCTGGTAGAGCACGATCATCGTCTCGTTGACGTCGTTCACCTTGTCGCCAAGCTTCATGGTCTCGACCAGGCTCTTCATATGGAATTCGAGCGGCAGCGAGGCCATGGCGCGCAACTGATCGACGGCAGTCTCGAGCCCTTCGATGTCTTTCCCCGAAGCCTTGGCGTCCGAGGCAAGCTTGACGTCCAGCACGGGTTCGCCGGCGCTCTGGCGCGCCACCTCGCAGGCCGGCAACGCCATCATCGCCGACAGGATCCACGGCTTCATCTTGGCGACCGTCGCCGGCGGAATGCCGCGGGCGTCGAGCCCCTTGTCCAGCGCCGCCGCATCCTGCGGCGACAACAGCGACGACAGCGTGGTGTTGTCGGTGAACATCATCAGGCCGGGTTCGCTGGCCATGGCGGCCATCATCTTGGCCTTGTCGAGCGCGTCGGTGGTCTCGATAACTATTGTGCCGGCGCCGTCATAGGCCTTCTGCGCGGCGGCCGGCAGCGTGGTGACGCGCGTATCGGTCATGTGCATGGTGCCGAACAGATAGGATGGCTTTTCGCCCGGCTTCTCCAGCTTCCAAAGCAGGCCCTTGCCGTTGGGAACGGCCGCCGCTTCGGTCTCGACCTTCTTGAACGCGGCGGGGTCGTTCTTTTCCAGAGCGGTCAAAAGATCGGTGCCGGCGCAACTTGGCGCTTCAGCATGCGCTCGGCCGGCGATCAGCAGAACGACGAGGAAAGACAGGAAAAACAGCAGGTTGAGCGCCGCAAGCAGCTTCAACGAGACAAGGGCCGCGCGGTCGGCGATGGCGATGACGCGTTTCATGGAGAAGCGTCTTAGCGCCGAAAAGCGGCAAAACGGTTAATTGGGTCGAGGAAATTGTCTTCGGTGCGGTGAGCTCTTTTGACGTTCGCTCGGGTTTTCGGAGAGAATGCTTTGGCCGCAACGCTTATCGCTTCGTCATTCCAGGGTCTGCGCGCGTCGCTTCGCTCCTTGCTCCGCCCTGGAATGACGAAGTCCGGAGGGCTTCGCGCCATCCCCCAGCGGCTTCAGGCCCTTGGATGCGCCTTCTCGTAAATATCCAGCAGCCTTGCCGTGTCGACGCCGGTATAGATCTGGGTGGTCGACAGGCTGGCGTGGCCGAGCAGTTCCTGGATCGTGCGCAGGTCGCCGCCGCGGCCAAGCAGATGGGTGGCGAAGGAATGCCGCAAGGCATGCGGCGTCGCCGTGTCGGGCAGGTTGAGCGCCGAGCGCAGCCTGGCCATCTCGCGCTGGACGATGGCCGGGTTGAGCGGGCCGCCGCGCGCGCCGCGGAACAGCAGTTCCTTGGTATCGATGTGGAAGGGACAGAGCCGGCGGTATTCGATGACCGCATTGCGGGCCACCGGCAGGACCGGCACCAGCCGCGTCTTGCCGCCCTTGCCGGTGACGCGCAGCACGGTGTCGGCTTCCGTCGCGAGATCGGCGCCGGTCAGGCCGAGCGCCTCGGAGATGCGCAGGCCGGAACCATAGAGCAGCGTCAGCACGGCGGCATTGCGGGCGGCGATCCATGGCTCGTCCGCGAGCTGGCCTTCCATCGCCACCACTTGTTTGGCGTCGCTTGCCGTCAGCGGCTTGGGCAGCGATTTCGGCTGGCGCGGCGCGCGCAGAGCAGCCGCGCCGGCGGCATTGACCAGGCCGCGCCGTTCGAGAAAGCGCAGCAGCGAGCGGATGCCGGCAAGGCCGCGGCCCAGCGTGCGCGCGCCAGCGCCTTCATTGCGGCGCTTGGCGAGGAAGCCGCGCAAATCGGCGGGGCGCAGGTCGGCGATGTCCGAGATCCCTGGAGAGCCGCCGCGATGTTCGGTCAAGAAATGCAGGAACTGGCGGGTGTCGCGCTCATAGGCCTCGACGGTCTCCGGCGACAGCCGGCGCTCATGCGCCAGCGTCTTCAGCCAGGTCTGGCGCGCCGCCTGGAGGTCGGGTTTGGCCGGGATGAGGAATTTCTGCATGGCGGCAGTTTCGGGCATGCAAGTTAGGAAGCGGTGAAGAGGCGATCATTGAAATGATGGCCTCAGGGGGGTAGAGCAGGGCAAAGGAAGCGCCGCCGATGTCGAAGCTCGAAAACCCCGTACAGATGGCCGTTATCGGCGCCGCGCACGGCATCAAGGGCGAATTGCGGGTGAAGACCTTCACCGGGGACCCGCTGGCGCTGGCCGACTACGGTCCGCTTTATGCCAAGGATGGCCGCGCCTTCCAGATCCTGGACATCAGGCCGGCCGGCACCGTCGTGGTCGTGCGCTTCAAGGGCGTCGGTGACCGCAATGCCGCCGAGGCTTTGGCCGGCACCGAGCTGTTCGTCGACCGCTCGGTGCTGCCCGACGACGGCGAGGAGGACGAGTTCTATCACGCCGATCTCATCGGTCTCGACGTCAGGGACGATACGGGCATCATCGGCAAGGTCGTCGCCGTGCATAATTTCGGTGGCGGCGACATCCTCGACGTCACGCTTGCCGGCCGCAAAGGCGTGCTGATCCCGTTCACGCAGGCCGCCGTGCCGCATGTTTCGATCGCCGACGGATTCGTGGAGGTCAACCCTCAGGCGGCGGGGCTGGTTGAAGACGAAGAAGACAGCGAAGCGCCCAGGGATGCCGGCTTCGACCCTAAGGGTCGGCCGCGCGGACCGAAGGATGCCGGAGGCAACCGTTGAGCTTTGCCGCTTCGGTGCTGACGCTCTATCCGGAGATGTTCCCGGGTGCGCTCGGCCTGTCGCTGGCCGGCCGCGCGCTGGAGGCCGACACCTGGTCGCTCGAGGCGATCCAGATCCGCGATTTCGCCACCGACAGGCACCGCACGGTCGACGACACGCCGGCCGGCGGCGGCGCCGGCATGGTGATGCGCGCCGACGTGCTGGCCAAGGCGATCGACCACGCCTCGCCGCCGGGCGATGAGCGTCCAAGGCTGCTGATGAGCCCGCGTGGAAAACCGCTGACGCAGGCGCGCGTGCGCGAACTGGCCGCCGGGCCGGGCGCCGTCATCCTGTGCGGCCGTTTCGAAGGCGTCGACCAGCGGCTGATCGAAGCGCGGGGGCTGGAGGAGGTGTCGATCGGCGATTTCATCCTGTCGGGCGGCGAGCCTGCGGCGCTCGTGCTGCTCGACGCCGTGGTGCGGCTTTTGCCCGGCGTCATGGGCAATGCGGTGTCGGGCGAGGAAGAGAGTTTCGAGAACGGCCTGCTCGAGCATCCGCATTACACGCGGCCGCAGGAATTCGAAGGCAGGCCGATCCCTGACGTGCTGATCTCCGGCAACCACAAGAAAATAGCCGAATGGCGGCGCGCCGAGGCCGAGAAGCTCACACGGGAGCGTCGGCCGGATTTGCTGGGGGCGGTTCAGCCCTTGGTGAAATAGTAAAAGGCGAGGAACAGGCCGACCGCGACGACGAAGCCGCGCACGAGGCCCTGCGGCACGCGCTTGGCGATCCAGACGCCGGCATAGCCGCCGAGCGCGCCGCCCGGGATCATGACGATCGCCTGCGGCCAGGCGACGACGCCGCCCGAAACGAAGACCAGGATGGCGATGGCCGCGATGACCACGGCCAGCATGTTCTTCAGCGCGTTGAGCCGGTGGTAATCGCCGGCCTGCGTCAGGCCGAGCGTGGCCAGCATCATCACGCCCATGCCGGCGCCGAAGAAGCCGCCATAGATCGAGGTCACGAACTGGGCGAGCGATCCGGCGAACGAGCCGACCCTGGCTTCGGCGCCGGGCTTGGGCGCCGGTTTCAGCCATGGCCCGGCGGCGAACAGCGCGGTCGCGGCGATCAGCAGCCAGGGCACCAGCGCACGGAAGGACGGGTTGGAAAGCGCAAGCAGGATGAGCGAACCGACCAGTGCGCCGAAGGCCGAGATCACGCAGAGCAGCAGCGCCTGGCGCCAGAAATGCCTGATGTCGTCGAGATAGGCCAGTGTCGAGGTGATGTAGCCGGGAAACTGCGTCACCGAGGAGGTGGCGTTGGCGACGATCGGCGGTACGCCGACCAGCGTCATGGCGCCGAAGGTAACGAAGGTGCCGCCGCCAGCGACGGCGTTGACCGCACCGGAGACAAAACCCGAGAGAAAGAGCAAGGCGGCATCGAAAAAAGTCATTTTCCCCGCTTAGGAAGCTTGCAAACCGCGCGCAACCCGGCACGGCCGCAGTAATGTGGGGCCATGGGGGCAAAAAATATGCCTCAAGGTCCTTTTTTGATGCATGTGGCCGTGCCAGAACCGCTCACACTTCCAGGCGACATGCATTAGGGCGTGACAAAGCGGCAAAATGCCTGTATGTGCCCGCCCGAACCGGAAGAACGATCTTTCGGACCCGTCAACAAGTGCGGTGTAGCCGTCCCTGCCCGATGTTCCCCGATACAATTTGGGGACTGGGGGCATAGCCGAGCGGTCATTGGAACTGCAAGGCGAGCGTTGGACGCTCTGACTGTCGGAAGAACAAGAAGTGGATATTTGAGATGGATCTCATCCGTCAGCTCGAGGCCGAACAGGCCGCCAAGATCGAAGCCAAGCGCAAGCTGCCAGAATTCCAGCCGGGCGACACCGTGCGCGTCCAGGTGCGCGTCACCGAAGGCACCCGCACCCGCGTCCAGGCCTATGAGGGCGTCGTCATCGCCCGCGCCGGCTCGGGCTTCCAGGAGAATTTCACCGTACGCAAGATTTCCTACGGCGAAGGCGTCGAGCGCGTTTTCCCGGTCTACTCGCCGATGGTCGAGGGCGTCGAGATCGTGCGCCGCGGCAAGGTTCGCCGCGCCAAGCTCTATTACCTGCGCGACCGTCGCGGCAAGTCGGCTCGCATTTCGGAAAACACCGGCGTGCGCGCCCGCAAGCTGAACGACGAAGAGCGTGATGCTTTGGCCGCCGAGCGCGCCCGCATCGAGGCCGAGAAGGTCGCGGCCGCCCAGGCGCTGGCCGCCGAGACGGCCGCCAAGGAAGCCGCCGAGAAGAAGGCCGCCGCTGAGGCTGCTTCGGCCGAGGCCGCCTCCGCCGAATAAGGTTTCGTCGAAACAGGTTTGGAAAGGCGGCTTCGGCCGCCTTTTTCATTTTCACCGAGCCGTGATCGCCAGCCGCAGGAAAGTCGCCTCGCCATCGTTGACAACAAATTATCTTGTACACTAAATAATCGCATACAAATCAAATGGAGACAAAAATGTCGGCACTTTACAGCACCCAGGCTCACGTCACCGGCGGCCGCAACGGTCACGGCGAGACGAGCGACGGCCTGCTCAAGGTCGATCTGGCGATGCCGAACGAACTCGGCGGCAAGGGCGGCGCCACCAATCCCGAACAGCTTTTCGCCGTCGGCTATGCCGCCTGCTTCGAGAGCGCGGTGCGCTTCGTCGCACGCCAGCAGAACCTGCCGCTTGAGGACGCTTCGGTCACCTCCACGGTGAGCCTCTATCCGAACGACCAGGGCGGCTTCAGGCTCGGCGTTTCACTGGCGGCCGAGATCAAGGGACTTGATCAGGCGGGCGCAGAGGCGCTTGTATCCGAAGCGCACAAGATCTGCCCCTATTCCAATGCCATCCGGGGCAATATCGACGTGGCGCTCTCGGCAAAGGCTGCATGACGACGAAAACCGAAATCATGACAAAGCAAGCTCCGGCGCAGGGCGTCGGGGCGCTCGAGGTGCCGCGCCTCGACCAGCAGCTCTGCTTCGCGCTCTATTCGGCAAGCGGGCTGATGACGAAGCTTTACCGGCCGCTGCTCGATCCGCTCGGCCTCACCTATCCGCAATATCTGGCGATGCTGGCCCTGTGGCGGCATTCGCCGAGCACGATCGGCGAGCTCGGCGCAGCACTTGGCCTCGATTCGGCGACGCTGACGCCGTTGATCAAGCGGATGGAAGCCGGCGGCCTCGTCACCCGCCAGCGCGATAGCGCCGACGAACGCCGGGTTCTGGTCGAGCCGACAGCGAAGGGTCAGGCGCTGCGGGCGAAGATGAAGGACGTGCAGGAGGGACTGAGCTGCGGTATGCCGCTAGAGCGAGCCGAACTCAAAGCCCTGCACGGCACGCTGACGCGACTGGTCGCCGGATTACGCGAAGCCACGGCCGATCAGGACTGATCGCCGCTAAGGCTGTCCTCGAAACCATCCCCGAAGAGCATCGGATTGCGTGTTGGCCGGCCTGCGTCAGCGCGGACCGGCTTGCAAGGCGCATGCGGCTCTATCTCTTTGTTTTTACGCAATTCCGAACGGAAAACCGCTTCACACTTTTCCTGGAATTGCTCTAAAGTCGGCACCGGATTTTTCCTGGCCGCGAGATTGCAGCGCGGCCTGCACCCTCGGAGATTTGTCATGACCAAGTCGAAACTGCTGCTGGCCGCCATGGTGGCCTGGCTTCTCGCGCCTGTCGCGGCGCTCGCCGACAATCTGCCCGATCTCGGCGGCAAAAAAGTCGTGGTGGTGACGGAAAACGCCTATCCGCCGCTGCAGTTCATCGACAAGAAGACCGGCAAGCAAATCGGCTGGGAATATGACGCGATGGACGAGATCGCCAAGCGGCTGAACTTCAAGGTCGAGTATCAGAACACCTCCTGGGACGCGATGATCCAGGCTGTTTCCGACAACCAGTACAACATCGGCATGACCGGCATCACCATCAAGGACGACCGCAAGGAGAAGGTCGACTTTTCCGACCCCTATATGCGTTCGGAGCAATTCATGCTGGTGCGCGGCGATGAAAGCCGCTTCACCGACGCCAAGACCTTCGGCGCCTTCAAGGACGGGCTGATCGGCGCCCAGCCGGGCACCACGCCTTTCTACACCGCCGTCTACAGCGTGCTCGACGGCAACGAGCAGAACCCGCGCATAAAGCTGTTTGAGACCTTCGGCGCGACCGTGCAGGCGCTGAAGACGGGCGACGTCGACGTCGTGCTCACCGACGGCACCGCCGGCCAGGGCTATGTCGATGCCTCCGAAGGCAAGCTGAAGCTGATCGGCGGGCCGCTCGGCACCGAGGATTTCGGCTTCATCTTCGCGAAGGGCTCGGACCTGGTGAAGCCTGTCAATGCCGCGATCGCCGCGCTCAAGGCGGACGGCACGTTCGACAAGCTCAACAAGAAATGGTTCCTCGATTACAAGATGGGGCAGTAGGCGCTGTTGTCGCGACGGCCGGCAAAGCTGCCAATCTCCCCCCTTGCGGGGGAGATGCCCGGCAGGGCAGAGGGGGGTGTGCAGGATCGCGACATTTCCGTTCTAAGCTTCTGCGAAGAGAATCCGGTCAGAGGCGGTGATCGCAACCAGTTGATAGGCCGGCGGGACAGCACCCCCCTCTGTCCTACCGGACATCTCCCCCACAAGGGGGGAGATCGGCAGCTCTTGCGAAGGCATCTATTCACCAGCGTTGGGAACTGATGCCACCCACATCATCCGCCAAATCCGAATTCCCCTGGTGGCTGGCCGCCGCCCTCGCCCTTGCTTTGGCCGCCGCCCTTGCCATTGCCTCCAGCGACCTCTATGCGCAAGTCTTCGCCACCGTCGCCAAGGGCATCGGCGTCACCATCTTCGTTACCGCGGTCGCATTCGCGCTGGCCTCCGCGCTTGGACTTGGCATTGCGTTAATGGCGCTGTCGGGGTCGCAATGGCTGCGGCAGATCGCGCGCTTCTATGTCGAGATCATCCGCGGCGTGCCGATCCTGGTGCTGTTGTTCTGGATCGCCTTTGCCGGCGCGCCGGCCTTGGTCGCCGCCTGGAATGCGCTGACTGCGCCGCTGCAGAGCGCCGGCCTGATCGGCGAACTGCTGGTGCGCGACGTGTCGCTGCTCTGGCGCGCCATCATGGCTTTGACCATCGGCTACTCGGCCTTCATCTCGGAAGTGTTCCGCGCTGGCATCCAGTCGGTCGAGAAGGGACAGATCGAAGCCGCGAAGGCGCTTGGGCTCAGCCGGGCGCAGCGCTTCCGGCTGATCGTGTTCCCGCAGGCGATCCGCATGATCCTGCCGCCGCTCGGCAACGATTTCGTCGCCATGGTCAAGGATTCCTCGCTGGTCTCGGTGCTCGGCGTCGCCGACATTACCCAGATCGGCAAGGTCTATGCCGCGGGCTCGTTCCGCTTCTTCGAGACCTATTCGATCGTCGCCTATATCTACCTCATCCTGACCGTCGGCCTGTCGCTGGCGCTGCGGACGCTGGAACAGCGGCTGCGCCGGCAGCATCAGGAATAGCGGGGGCACCAAAGTCGGCGCTACCTCTTTGTTTCCGACGCAATTCCGGACGGAAAACCGGTTCCCACTTTTCCTGGAATTGCTCTACCTTGGTCACATGCATCCGGCGGAGGAGACGTCCCATGAATTTCGACAAGGCCAATGCGGCGCTGGACTCCGTCTATTCGGCCGACTCGCCGGAAGGACTCGCAAAGGCCTATGCCGACTGGGCTGCGACCTATGACAGCGAGACCGCCTCGCTCGGCTATCTCCTGCCTTTCCTGATCACCGCCTGGGTGGCGCGGCACGTGCCGGCGGGCGAAGGTCCGCTGCTCGACGCCGGCTGCGGCACGGGCCTGTCGGGGCCGTCGCTCAACGCTCTGGGCTATGGCGACATCGCCGGCCTCGACCTCTCCGACGACATGCTGAAGATCGCCGGCAGCCGCCAGGCCAACGGCAAGCCGGCCTATGGCGAGCTGAAGAAGGCGATGCTCGGCGGTCCGCTGCCTTGGCCCGACCGGCATTTCCGCGCCTTCTTCTCGACCGGCGTCTTCACCATCGGTCATGCCCCTGCCTCCGGCCTGCACGAACTGGTGCGCATCACCAAAAGCGGCGGCCACGCCATCTTCACCGTGCGCGACCAGGTTTTCGAGAGCGGCGGTTTTCAAACGGTGTTCGACGAGCTGACCCAGGCGAAGAGATGGCGGCTCGTAGAGCAAAGCCCGTGGTTCCGCTGCTACGCGATCGGCGACCCGGAAGCGCTGGTGAAGACATTCGTGTTCGAGGTGGTTTGAGCCGTGAGCTCGCCGATCTTGGCTCCCTTCCTCTCCCTCCGGAGGGGGAGAGGTGGCGCTGCGAAGCAGCGACGGAGCGGGGGACGGCGGTGCTCAAATGCGCCGTCGCTAATAACTCGCCACCGGCCACTATAAAGCCGAGGCATTGCTCGGTTTGAAATAACAATGGCCGAGCCAAGTCGACCCCCACTCCGTTTAGCTTCGCTCGCCACCTCTCCCCCGATCGGCGGGGGAGAGGAAGGGCGCGCGCTCGCCGACCTTGGCGCTCTGCCTTTGCCCTCCGAAGGTGTGGGAATGTGAGGGCGAGGAACCAGGCCCCGCGCGCAATTGCCGAAAAGCCAAAACATTGCTATCTACGCCGCCATGGAAAAGCTTTTCAGCGATCCGGCCTACAAGGGCTTCGTGCTGCAGGACAGAAAGCGCCTGCCGTCGCGATTTGCCGCGCGGGTCTGCGGCGCGCTCACCTGCCGACTTCGCCGGGCCGACTGATCGAAGTCGCTTGCCGGCCGAAGCCACGCCAGCTTTTCCTATTCTCATATCGACGGATTTACGCACATGAGCGCACCGCGCACCCTCTACGACAAGATCTTCGACGACCACACGGTCGACCGCCAGGACGACGGCACCTGCCTGCTCTATATCGACCGCCACCTCGTCCACGAAGTCACCAGCCCACAGGCCTTCGAAGGCCTGCGCATGAGCGGCCGCAAGGTCCGCCATCCGGAAAAGACGCTGGCCGTGGTCGACCATAACGTGCCGACCTCGCCCGAGCGCAAGTTCGGCATCAAGAACGAGGAAAGCCGCATCCAGGTCGAGGCGCTGGCCAAGAACGCCAAGGATTTCGGCATCGAATATTATTCCGAGAACGATATCCGCCAGGGCATCGTCCACATCATCGGGCCGGAACAGGGTTTTACCCTGCCGGGCATGACCATCGTCTGCGGCGATAGCCACACTTCGACCCATGGCGCTTTCGGCGCGCTGGCGCATGGCATCGGCACGTCGGAAGTCGAGCATGTGCTGGCCACCCAGACGCTGATCCAGCGCAAGGCCCGGAATATGCTGGTGCGCGTCGACGGCCAGTTGCCGGAAGGCGTCACCGCCAAGGACATCATCCTCGCCATCATCGGCGAGATCGGCACCGCCGGCGGCACCGGCTACGTCATCGAATATGCGGGCGAAGCGATCCGTTCGCTGTCGATGGAAGGCCGCATGACGATCTGCAACATGTCGATCGAGGGCGGCGCGCGGGCAGGCCTGATCGCGCCGGACGAGACGACCTTTGCCTATGTGAAGGACAAGCCGCGCGCGCCGAAGGGCGCTGCCTGGGATGCCGCGCTCGCCTATTGGAAGACGCTGCAGTCCGACGAAGGCGCGCATTTCGACAAGGTCGTGGTGCTCGACGCGCAGAAACTGCCGCCGATCGTCTCCTGGGGCTCCTCGCCCGAGGACGTCGTCTCGGTGCAGGGCATCGTGCCCAATCCGCAAGAGATCGCGGACGAGAACAAGCGCACGTCGAAGATCCGCGCGCTCGACTATATGGGGCTGACGCCGGGGACCAAGATCACCGACATAGCGCTCGACCGCGTCTTCATCGGCTCCTGCACCAACGGCCGCATCGAAGACCTGCGCGCCGCCGCCAAGGTGGTCGAGGGCAAGAAGGTCAATCCGCGCGTCAACGCCATGATCGTGCCCGGCTCCGGCCTGGTCAAGGAACAAGCGGAGGCCGAAGGCCTCGACAAGATCTTCGTTGCCGCCGGCTTCGATTGGCGCGAACCGGGCTGCTCGATGTGCCTGGCCATGAACGATGATCGGCTGAAGCCGCATGAACGCTGCGCCTCGACCTCGAACCGCAATTTCGAGGGCCGGCAGGGCTTCAAGGGCCGCACCCACCTGGTGTCGCCGGCCATGGCGGCGGCCGCCGCGATCGCCGGCCACTTTGTCGACATCCGCGACTGGAAGTAACAGCCGGCTGCGTCTCTCAACAAAGGCCCGGACAGGACGTCCGGGCCTTTTGCTTTCAGCGCTCTATCTGCGAATGATCTCGTGAAACTCCTCGCGCCGGCCGGGCTCGTCGGCGGCGACGACCAAGGCCAACTGCCGCTCGTCGAAAATCCTGAACCACTCGTCCCACTCCACGAGCTCGTAGCCGCCGCTGTTGATCGAACGCTCCGGGCGGTCGGTGTCTTCATACGCCTGCTGCCCAAAAACCAGCCGCAGCATGGGCTGCGTTCCCGCCTCGGGCGAGATGTCGACAATGGCCGGGAAGCCGGCGCGCGCCGCCGCCCAGGAGCGGATTTCATCGTGGTTCGTCAAAGTGATCGTGCCGGCCATCTCGATCGTCTCCCGTCTGGCGTCTCCTGTCTGGCCGGACAACGCCGCTCCGGCAGGCCGGTTCCGTGTGGCATGCGATGTGCTCGTCGGGGGCTTAACCGCTTGTTTGGGCTTAGGTCCTAGTATTCCCCCTGGGTAAGTTGGGGAAAGTCGCAGTCCTTTGGACACCGGTCTGCTCATAGCGCTGCTCAATCCGACGATAGCGCTGGCGCTTGGCGCCGCGTTCCTCGTGCTGTTTTCCTATCAGCGCCATCGCCCGTATCTGGCTGCGCTCGGCGCGAGCTACTGCCTGTCGGCGCCGGGTTTCCTGCTGCAGTATTTCACGCTTCCGATCGGCGTGGCGCTGACCAAGCTGGCTTCCAATAGCTGCTTCACGATTGCGGCCTGCTGTCTCTCCAGCGCGATCGTCGCGCGCTATGGGCGGCGCGTGCCCTATGTCGGCATCGGTATCGTGACCGGAGGCGGGCTCGCCGCTTTCATCTGGTTCATGTTCGTCGAGCCGGACCTCACCTGGCGCGTGCTCGTCATGAATTTCGGCTTTGGCGCGCTCAGCCTGCTGGTCGCCGCGGAACTGAGAACGGTGCGCAACAACGGTCCGACCGAGAAAATCCTGTTCGCGCTGTCGCTGCTTTCCGGGCTGAACTTCATCGCCCGCACGCTGATCGTCGTCATCGCGCATGGACCGTTCCCCGGCTATGACGGCTTCTACGGATCGTCCTACTGGACGACGGCGCTGCTTTCGCACGCGCTGTTGTCGCTGCTGATCGCGCTTAGCCTGTTCACGGCCGCGGCGCTCGATGTGATGCGGGCGCTGAAGGCCGAGACCCATACCGATCCGCTCTCGGGCATCCTCAACCGCCGCGGCTTCGAGGAGCGGGCAACCGTGTTGCTCGACCAGTGCGGCAAGGCGGGGTTTCCCGTCGCCCTGGTGCTTGCCGATCTCGATCATTTCAAGGCGCTGAACGACCAACATGGGCATGAGGCCGGCGACCGGGTGATCGCCGACTTCGCTGCCAAGCTGCGCTCCGCCACCGGCGCGCGCGGGGCCGCCGGCCGCATCGGCGGCGAAGAGTTCGCCGTGCTTCTGCCGCTCAGCGACCTGGGGGCGGCAAGGCTCTTCGCCGAAGCGATCCGCGCTTTCTATTCGGCCGGCGCGATCGACGGGCTGCCGCCCGACACCAGGGTCACGGCCAGCTTCGGCGTTGCCGCGCGAAGCGGCAGGGAAGGCCTGGCGCCGCTGATGCGGCGCGCCGACGAAGCGCTCTACAAGGCCAAGAAGAACGGCCGCGACAGCGTGCGGCTTTCCTATGAGAGACCTGAAACCGCCTTCGCTGCCGAGCCGCTCGCCGTCGGCTGATACATACAGGCCCGGCGCAACCCCCCTGCTTAGTCCAGAAGGCGATCGCAACGTTCGCGATTGCCCGAAGCTCCTGCAACTTCGTCATCCTCGGGCTTGACCCCGAGGATCATACCGTTACCTCTGGCGTAGAATACTGCAGTGCAAATCCTATAATTGCCGCAACGCCTTAACGGAACCGCATGGATTCTAGGGTCTGCGCGCGTCGCTCCGCTCCTTGCTTCGCCCTAGAATGACGAGCGCGTGGGCGTTTGCAGCTAATCGCAGAGACCTGTAGCCTGCGGTCATGCCTTGGCATTAACGTGTTCTTCGCCCGTCGATGCTTTTCTGTCCGGAACGTCCGACGAAGGCAGATATAGGCAGCACCGACTTCAGCCTGATGATCAACCTGCTCGTCGCCGGGCTGCCGGCGGCGGCATTCATGGCGGTTGTCGTCTATGACACCGGACGCGTGTCAGGCGCGGCGGCGCCAGGCGCCGACGAGCTTCAACGGCAAGGGCTGAGATTGGGCATCTCGCCGTCGGAAAGCCCGTACATATAGGAGCGGCCCTTCACCAGCACTGGCGGCTGGTAGCAGCCGGGCGCGCCGGGTTCGTCCGCATCGTCATAGACGACATCCGGCAGGCCGGCGCTGGTGAATTCGGAAAGCTTCTTCGCAAGCTTGCCCTCGCCGACGACGATGCGCTTGTAGCCGGCTGCGCTGTCGATGACGAGATTGCCGAAGGAATCGGCATAGACGCGGTCGTGATGGCGCAAGCCGGCTTCGGCCGGCGCGGCGATTGCCATGACAAAGCCCGCCAGCGCCGCGGCCGCGAGGCTTGCCCGCACTGAATTCGAACGCATGTCGCTCTCCCTTGATCGGCGCGACAGATCGCGCCTGGAATCCGGTTCGAATCGGAAATTAACTCTTTCTTAACCTTTGTTAAGAGGCGGGAGGCCTTCGGCGCCGGTTCTTAGGGAACATGGTTAATTTCGAGGGCCGGCTTGCCAGGCAACAGGGCGGTCGCAGTGCCGATCTGACTTCAGGTCACCTTGATCTTGCAACGTCGCGTGGCTACAGCGGTCCACCGTTTCACAGTAACGGCAAGCGGCTATCTCTTTGTTTCGACGCAATTCCGGACGGAAGGCCACGGCGAAGACGCCGAACCCAACCGTTCACACTTTTCCCGGAATTGCTGTAGGGTGCCGCGCACGAAAGGGCAGCGTATGAGCTTTGGCCACACGGTTCGGGTCTCGATCATCATCCCGCTGCTTCTCGCGGCCGCGGCCTGCGTGCCGCAGGACGGCGCGCCCAAGTCGGCCGATGCCGCACCGCTGCCGGCTTCGCCTGCGCCGAACCAGCAGCCCGCCGCGCCAGCGGCGACGTCGATACCTGCGACGCCCCCAGTACCTGCGGCAGTGTCGGTCCCGACAGCGGCCAAGACGCCCGCACCACCAACCAAGATCGTCACCGACCTTACGACGCCGCGGTCCGGCATCGGCACGGCCAGCTACAGATGCGGCAATGGCGGCTTGATCACCATCCAGAATCTGGGCAGCGCGTTGCGCGTCATGCGGCCCGATGGCTCGGCCGAGGAGTTCGCCGCCTCGCCCGCCAACCAGAGCAGCCGCTACCAGGAAGCGGCGACGCATGACGCAATCGTGATCGACGGACGCGAGGCGCTGGTGATGAAGAGGGGATCCACCCCGCAGACTTGCAGAAGATAGCGCAGTTTGTTGCACTGCAGCGAACGCTGCGCCGGCTTCTAAACAGCCGCTAATCGATTGAAGCGCGCGGCCTCCAATTTGTCAGACTAAATGATGTTTCCAAAACGTTTTTCCGGCTTTGACGCGGTGCAAAAAGAGCATTAGAAACCGGCTGTCCGAAGCCATATATGAGGGCGGCAAACGCCGCATTCCCATCGCGGCTCCAGGATGCCGATCTGGGGGAGCCATGAGCAAATCACCAGCCACCCGCGCAGTTGCCAGACGTGAACGGCCGCTCTCGCCGCATCTGACGGTCTACCGGCCGCCGATCACGATGACGATGTCGATCATCCATCGCATCACCGGCGGCGCGCTCTATTTCGGGACGCTGCTGGTGGCGGCGTGGCTGATCGCAGCTTCGAGCTCGCAGGCCGCCTTCGACTGGGTCAACTGGGCCTTCGGCTCCTGGCTCGGCCGGCTGGTTCTGTTCGGCTACACCTGGGCGCTGATGCACCACATGCTGGGCGGGCTGCGCCACCTTGTCTGGGACACCGGCGCGGGACTGGAAAAACACACCGCGTCGAGGATCGCCTGGGCGACGCTCGCCGGCTCGATCGTGCTCACGCTGCTGATCTGGATCGCCGGCTACATGGCGCGGGGAGCTTTCTGATGAGCGCGAACAATTCAGACATGCGCACGCCGCTGGCGAGAGTCCGCGGCCTCGGTTCGGCCCGCGAAGGCACCGGGCATTTCTGGCGGCAGCGGCTGACCGCCATCGCCAACATTCCTTTGATCCTGTTCTTCGTCGGCTTCCTGATCGCGATCAACGGCCATGACTACGCGGATGTGCGGGCGGCGCTTGCGAACCCGTTCGTGGTGGTCATGCTCGGGCTGGTGCTGATCTCGCCGCTTTACCACATGCGCATCGGCATGCAGGTGATCATCGAGGATTACGTGCATGGCGAAGGCCTGAGGTTGGCGCTGATCGCGCTCAACACCTTCTTCTGCGTGGCAGTCGGCGTCGCTTCGCTGTTTGCCCTGCTCAAACTCGCATTCGGAGGCTGACGTCTTGGCCAACGCAAATACAGCCAGCACGGCTTCCGCCTACACTTTTGTCGACCACAAATTCGACGTCGTGATCGTCGGCGCCGGCGGCGCCGGCCTGCGCGCCACGCTCGGCATGGCCGAGCAGGGATTGCGCACCGCCTGCATCACCAAGGTGTTCCCGACGCGTTCGCACACGGTGGCCGCGCAAGGCGGCATCGCCGCCTCGCTGTCCAACATGGGCCCCGATTCCTGGCAATGGCACATGTACGACACCGTCAAGGGCTCGGACTGGCTCGGCGATGTCGACGCCATGGAATACATGGTGCGCGAGGCGCCGGCCGCCGTCTACGAGCTCGAGCATTACGGCGTGCCGTTCTCGCGCACCGAGGAAGGCAAGATCTACCAGCGGCCGTTCGGCGGCCACATGATGAACTATGGCGACGGTCCGCCGGTGCAGCGCACCTGTGCTGCCGCCGACCGCACCGGCCACGCCATCCTGCATACGCTCTACGGCCAGTCGCTGAAGAACAACGCCCAGTTCTTCATCGAGTATTTCGCGCTCGACCTGATCATGGAGCCGGACGGCACCTGCACCGGCGTCGTCGCCTGGAACCTCGATGACGGCACCATCCACCGCTTCTCGGCCAAGATGGTGGTGCTGGCGACCGGCGGCTATGGGCGAGCCTATTTCTCCGCCACCTCGGCGCATACCTGCACCGGCGACGGCGGCGGCATGGCAGCCAGGGCCGGGCTGCCGCTGCAGGACATGGAGTTCGTGCAGTTCCATCCGACCGGCATCTACGGTGCCGGCTGCCTGATCACCGAAGGCGCGCGCGGCGAGGGCGGCTATCTCGTCAATTCCGAGGGCGAGCGCTTCATGGAGCGCTATGCGCCGTCTGCCAAGGATCTCGCCTCGCGCGACGTGGTCTCGCGCTGCATGACGCTGGAGATCCGCGAGGGCCGCGGCGTCGGCAAGAACAAGGACCACATCTTCCTGCATCTCGACCATCTCGACCCGGCCGTGCTGCACGAGCGGCTGCCGGGTATATCGGAATCGGCCAAGATCTTCGCCGGCGTCGACCTCACCAAGGAGCCGATCCCGGTGCTGCCGACGGTGCACTACAATATGGGCGGCGTGCCGACCAATTACTGGGGCGAGGCGCTCAATCCGACGGCCGAAAATCCGGACAAGGTGTCGCCCGGCCTGATGGCGGTGGGCGAGGCCGGGTGCGCTTCGGTGCATGGTGCCAACCGGCTCGGCTCGAACTCGCTGATCGACCTCGTCGTGTTCGGCCGCGCGGCGGCCATCCGCGCCGGCCAGGTGATCGACCGCAAGTCGGCGATCCCATCGCCCAACGAAGCTTCGGTCGAAAAGATCATGGAGCGCTTCGATCGTCTGCGCCACGCCAACGGCTCGATCCCGACCGCGGTGTTGCGCGAGAAGATGCAGCGCGCCATGCAGGAAGACGCCGCCGTGTTCCGCACGCAGGACTCGCTCGAGAACGGCTGCAAGCGCATTTCGGAACTCTGGGGCGAGCTCAAGGACATCAAGGTCACCGACCGCTCGATGATCTGGAATTCCGACCTCGTCGAGACGCTGGAGCTGGAAAACCTGATGGCCAACGCCATCACCACGGTCTACGGCGCCGAGGCGCGCAAGGAGAGCCGGGGCGCGCACGCGCGTGAGGATTTCGACAAGCGCGACGACGCCAACTGGCGTAAGCATACGCTGGCTCATCTGAGCGAAGACGGCAAGGTGACGCTGACCTACCGGCCGGTGCACACCGAGCCGCTGCTGGCGGAAAAGGACGGCGGCATCAGCCTGGCCAAGATCGCGCCGAAGGCGCGGGTGTACTGATCATGGCGCCGGCGGCCACGGGATATTCCGGCACGCCCCTTCCGGCCAAGCTCGGCCTGAGGGACGGCATGGTCGCCGCCTTCATTGCGCTGCCTCCGGAGCTCGATGCGCTGACCGAGGCGGTGTCCTTTGCCGGCGTCGATCGGCTGTCCAAATGGTCGGCGATCTCGGGCCGCCGGAAATACGATGCCGTGCATGCCTTCACCCTGCAGCGCGCCGAGATCGAGGACGGCTTGGCCCATATCGAGACGGCGATCAAACGCGACGGCATGGTCTGGGTTTCTTGGCCGAAGAAGGCATCGAAAGTGCCGACCGACGTCACCGAGGACGTCATCCGGTCGGAGGCGCTGAAACGCGACCTCGTCGACGTCAAGGTCGCTGCCGTGAACGAAATCTGGTCCGGGCTGAAGCTCGTCATCCGAAAGGACCGCAAGTAATGGTCGAACTCACGCTTCCCAGGAATTCGAAGGTCCAGCAAGGCAAGACCTGGCCGAAGCCGGAAGGCGCCACGAACCTGCGCGAATACCGCATCTACCGCTGGTCGCCGGACGACGACGAGAACCCGCGCATGGACACCTATTTCGTCGACATGGACGATTGCGGGCCGATGGTTCTCGACGCGCTGTTGTGGATCAAGAACAAGATCGACCCGACGCTGACCTTGCGCCGCTCCTGCCGCGAAGGCATCTGCGGTTCCTGCGCCATGAATATCGACGGCTCGAACACGCTGGCCTGCACCAAGGGCGCCGAGGACATTTTGGGCGCCGTGAAGGTCTATCCGCTGCCGCACATGGCTGTGATCAAGGACCTGGTGCCTGACCTCACCAATTTCTATGCCCAGCACGCTTCGATCCAGCCCTGGCTGCAGACGGTCTCGCCGACGCCCGCCAAGGAATGGCTGCAGAGCCACGAGGACCGCGAGAAGCTCGACGGGCTCTACGAGTGCATCCTGTGCGCTTGCTGCTCGACGTCGTGCCCGAGCTACTGGTGGAACGGCGATCGTTATCTCGGCCCGGCCACCCTATTGCAGGCCTATCGCTGGCTGATCGACAGCCGCGACGAGGCGACAGGCGAGCGGCTCGACAATCTGGAAGACCCGTTCCGGCTCTATCGCTGCCACACCATCATGAACTGCGCGCAGACCTGCCCGAAGGGACTCAATCCCGCCAAGGCGATCGCCGAGATCAAGAAGATGATGGTGGAGCGGCGGGTCTAGTCGGGCGAATTCGCTCGCGGTGCTTTGAAGGCAGCGATCCTTCGCGCCCCCCTCTGTCCTGCCGGACATCTCCCCCACAGGTGGGGAGATTGGCTGTCACCGCGGCTTTCGCCAATCGCTGCCGTCGAAGAATAAGCGCTGTTGACGAAGCTGCTGATCTCCCCCCTTGTGGGGGAGATGTCCGGCAGGACAGAGGGGGGCGCTGTCCCGCCGGCGCAAGAAAGGATTGCAGCCCATGACCGATCTTCCGACCCTGTCCCCCGTCGAAGCCCGTGTCCTCGGCTCGCTGATCGAGAAGAAGGAGCTGACGCCGGACGTCTATCCGCTGACGCTCAACGGCGCGCACCAGGCGGCCAACCAGAAGACCGCGCGCGAGCCTGTCATGGCGCTGGAGCTCACCGAGATCCGGCGGGCGCTGAGCTCGCTCGAGCAGAAGGGCCTGGTGCGGCAGGCCTTCGCCTCGCGCGTCGAGCGCTACGAGCATCTGATGGCGCAGCGCTTTTCGCTGACGACGCCGCAGATCGCGGTCATCGGCCTCTTGCTTCTGCGCGGCGCGCAGACCGCGCATGAGCTTCTGGCCCGCTCGGAGCGTATGGCGCGCTTCGCCTCGATCGAGGAGCTGCGCGACAATCTCGACCTGATGATCGGCCGCCGGCCGCCGCTGATCCAATTGCTCGAACGCGCGCCCGGGCAGCGCGAGGAGCGCTATGTTCATCTGCTGAGCGGGCCGGCGGAAGCGGCAGCGATGGCGGCGCCCTGGCAGGCGGCAGCGTCAGCTTCGGATAGCGATCTCGAAGCGCGCGTGAAGGCGCTCGAGGAAGAGGTCGCGGCATTGCGCACGAAGATCGACGCGCTGGGCGCCGGATAACAACCCGGCGTATCACCTCCTGTTGTAGATGCCGCTGGCCTCGCCCGTAGGGTCGACGAGTTGCAGTTCCCCTTCGTCCAATTGCCAGCTGAACGAAACGGGCTTCAAGTCTTCAGCGCCAAGTTTCCAGTTTCCGGTGAGGTCCGGCCGGCAGCCATTGAACGATTTGTAGGTTCCCCGATCTCGGCGTAAGCACCAGCGTGGAACCGTCCACTCTTGCCGTGCCGGTCATAGACCTCAGCGACTGAACCTGACCGCAGCCTTCGACCAGCGAGGACTGAAACAGGCTGTATTCGGCACGCCCGCCGACGCCGAATGTGAAGGTGATGCTGCCGCCGCTGCCCGGCGCGCAATCGCCAAGCGGGTCGCAATACTGGCCGGTCGCGGCCGCAAAACTCCACTGGCCTACGAGCGCCACCGGTATCGGGCCGCGATGCGAGCGGGTCGCCGGCCCGATTCCCTGGCCGAAGCCGTCGGTGGCTGCCAAGGCCAACGATCCCGCCAGCGCAGCCAGGCCAACAAGCCTCGCCCGCTCCAAACGCGAAAGGCTGGTCAGCATCCTTTGCTCGCCACAAGCTGTTTCAGATAGGTGAGCCGGGTGGAGATGACCTGATTGGCGATGGCCATCTTGCCGGCAGGCGCCATGCCGCCATATTTCTTTGCCGCCGGGCGCGCGCCTTGAGCCGCCGCATAGTTTGCCGTCAGTTGACGCAATTCCGCGCAGGACATGCCGGCATATTTGGCCTGCTCCTGCGGCGTGATGACACCCGCCTGCGACGCGGCCGCGGAATCGGCGGCCGCCATGGTGCCGAGGCCGATCGCCGCCGAAAGCGGGTTCAACCCGCCGCCGCCGGCCACGGCGCCGACCGCGCCCATCGCAAGGCCGGCCCCCTGAGGGCTTGTGCAGCCGGCGAGAACGAAAAGGCCGACAAGCGACGATATCGGAAAGACAGGTCTCGCGGTCATGGCCGGCGCTCGCCAAGGCGAGGCGGCAGTTTCAGGTCGCGATGGTCGGCTGCGCCTTTGCCGAGCGCGAGAGACAAAAGATAGACGCGAGGATTGAAGCCGGCTGACGACAATTGAGACAGCGTCTTGAACAGTTGCAGGTGATACATCGAACCCCCTTCGATTGTTTCCGAATGCGCTGCCGGCTTTTGCCGAAGCGCGCCGCAAACTAGGTGAGGCCGGCGAGGGGCAGCTTGGACGAGGCGGCCCTTAAAGCGGCCAAAACGGCCCTGTATTGACGTTTCGGGAACCTCGGCGCATATCAGCGCGCCTCTGGAGCCGGTTCGTCCACAGCGGGAACCGGGCTCCAAAATTGGCGATGGTCCCGCGGGCCATCCGTCAGAGGCAGGGGGTGCCGATGACTGCGGCAAGGGGGCCGTCGGCTTCGTTCAGGCTGGTCACGGACATGGTCCCGGAGCGGGATCGTGTCGAGGTCATGCGCGAGGTCTATGGCCGCACGGTGCTGAAGGTCGATCTCGATCCGCTCGACCCGACGCATGTCGATATGCGGGTGCGCGCGCTGCCGGGGCTGGGCATCGCTACGGGCACCTGCTCGGCATTCCGGGTCTATCATTCGACGACGCTGATCGACAGCGACGATCTTGTCCTGCTCGCGGCACTGGACGGCGCAAGCGTGATGAAGCATCGCGGCCGTGAGGAGCCGGTCGGCGGCGGCCACGCGCTGATGATGAGCGGTGAAGAAGTCGGCCTCAACGTCATCCAGCCGGGCGGCATCCGCTTCGTCAATATGAGCTTTTCCCTCAAACAGCTTTCGCCGCTGATCGGCGATCCCGCGATCGCGCTGATGCGGCCGCTACCGACCGGCACCGGAGCGATGCGGCTGCTGATCGACTATGTCCATTCGGTCCAGGATGCGGGCGACGGGCTCAGCCCGGAAGAGCTGCATGTGGCGGCAACGCATATCTTCGATCTGGCGGCGCTTGCCATCGGCGGGACGAGGGACGCGGTGGAAATCGCGCGCGGGCGCGGCGTACGAGTGGCGCGGCTGCGTGCCATCAAGGCAGACATCATCGCCAGAGGCGGCGACCTTTCGGCCGAGGATGTCGCCAGGCGCCACCGGCTTTCGACGCGCTATGTGCGCAAGTTGTTCGAAAGCGACGGCACGTCTTTGTCGGAGTTCATGCTGCGCCAGCGGCTGCTGCACGCGCATCGCATGCTCTGCGACCCGCGCAACGCCGGGCGCAGCATCACCGCGATCGCGTTCGAGGCCGGCTTCAACGACCTCTCCTATTTCAACCGGGCGTTCCGGCGCCGCTATGACGCGACGCCGTCGGATGTCCGTGCCGCCGCTCTCAAGGGTTGACCGCCGAGGGCGACGCCGTTTCCCGTCTCACCCCAATTTCGCGTCCAGCGACACCTTGATCGCGCCTAGCGCCTTCGACACCGGGCACTCGGCCTTGGCCTTCTCGGCCAGCTCCTTGAATTTCGCCGCGTCGATACCCGGCACCTTACCGACCAGGGTGATGGCGCTGCCGGTGATGCCGGTGCCGGGCACCAGCGTCACGACCGCCTTGGCGTCGAGCTCGGTGGCCGGCGTGCCGTTCTCGGCCAAAAAATGCGAAAGCTGCATGGCGTAGCAGCCGGCATGGGCGGCGGCGATCAGCTCTTCCGGATTGGTGCCGGACTTGCCGCTCTCGTCCTCGAAACGAGCCTTGAACGAATAGGGCGTGCCCTTCAAGGTGCCGCTCTGGGTGTCGAGCGTGCCCTTGCCCTCTTTCAAATTGCCTTTCCAGACGGCGTTTGCGGTGCGGTCCATGAAGTCCTCCTGGTCTGTTGGGGTTCTCGCCGGCAGGCGCCGGCGTTCCCTGTGACTATAGCGCGAGCGGGCCGGAAGACCATCCATGGCCTGGTATGATTGAGGTCGCGCGACGCGCTTCGAAAATTCTCCAAAAAAGCGCGTGCAAAAATGTCGACTTCCCGTCTGCCCGACCCGTCCTGCGGGCGGCCATTCGCGGCCGATGGAGGTTAAGATGGACAATCTGTTTCTTGCGATTTGGGGACGGCCGGGGCGAAAAGGCCGGCGACTCGAAGAGTTCTGGCTGGATCCGCCGGCGCCCGGCTTCGGCCGGCTGGCGGCGGCCATCGCCATCATCGGCGTCGCGGCGTGCCTGCTCGACCATGCGGCGACGGCAAGCAAGACCGACACCGTCGCCTCCTATAAATCATCAACGAAAGGAAGCTCGAAATGAAATATGTCCTGCTGGTCTATGGCGAGGAAAAGGACCTCTTCGCGCTTACCCCGCGGGAATCGGCCAAGCTCGATGCCGATTCGCTCGCCTATGACAGAGAGCTCGACCGGCAAGGCAAGCTGATCGTCGCGCAGGCGCTGCAACCGGTGAAGATGTCGAAGTCGCTCAGGCGGCGCCAAGGCAAACGGCTGGTGACCGACGGCCCCTTCGCCGAGACCAAGGAGCAATTGCTGGGTTTCCTTATGGTCGAGGCGGCGGATCTCGACGAAGCGATGGCGATCGCCGACCGCGTTCCGTTGGCCGAGCTCGGCACCGTCGAGGTCAGGGCGATCTACCAGATACCGGGGTCATAAGCCTGGTATGGATCCGGCGCGGCTGGCGCTGTCCCTTGCGCGATCATATCTTCAGCGTTTCTTCACCTGTCGCAACCGTTGCGTGTTGAAGCAGGGCCGCGCTTCTCTTATTGTCGCCGCGATTTCGGGGGAATTCGGCATGCCTTTCCTGATCGCCATCCTCGGCCTGCTCGGAGCGGCCGCCATCTGGTGGTACCGGCTGAAATATATGAGCGACGCCGCGCGCGAGGTCGCCGATGTCGTCGGACGCGTCCAGGGCAACATCCGCCGCAAGAAATTGCGCAACCAGGCCGCGCTCTCGCCGCTGACGGCGATCGACGATCCGGTGGTGGCGGCGACGACGCTGATCACCGCGATCGTCTCGGAGCACGGCCCGGTCCTGCCGCAGCGCGAGGCGGTCATCCGCGAGGTGATCGCGCGGATCGCCGAGAATGCGAAGAAGACCGACGAGGCGGTCGTCTACGCCAAATGGGCGGCTTCTCAGGTCGACGACACGACGCTCGTCATCGACAAGCTGGCGCCGTTCCTGCGCGAACGCCTCGATCCGCATGAGCGGGACGACCTGCTCAGGATGCTGGACCGGGTCGCGCAGGGCGGCGGGCAGAGCCTCAAGATCGCCGACCAGCGGATGCTGAGGTTGCGGCAGAAGCTGGGCTTTGAAGTGAACTAAAGCGCGTCGCGCTGAAGCGGATTCAGGCGACGCGCTTTAGGTCGTTGCTTGATGCATGTCGTTGTCGCAAAACCGAGGTCACTTTTGCGCGACATGCATTAAGCCGAGCTGCAGCGGCCGGATCGCCTGCCTTCACGATTGGCCGAAACGCCTCTCGCCGCGTCATTCTATGTCGAAGGCCTACGCCAATCGGCTAACGCTCAGATCGCCTCGCCCTTCAACAGTCGTGGGGTTTCGCCGGAGAGGCCCGAAGCCTGGCGGATGAAGAATTCTTTCAACCTCGGCATGCGCTCGACCAGCCCTAGGCCGAGATCGCGCGCGGCGCGCAGCGGGCCGAGGTCGTTGGAGAACAGCCGGTTCAAAACGTCGGTGGTGACGCCCATCTGCAGCGTGTCGAAGCGGCGCCATTGCTGGTAGCGCTCGAGCACGTCGAGCGCGCCGATATCCTGGCCGAGCCGGTCGGCCTCGACCACGACTTCGGCGAGCGCCGCGACATCCTTGAAGCCGAGATTGAGGCCCTGGCCGGCGATCGGGTGGATGCCATGCGCGGCGTCGCCGGCCAGCGCGAAGCGCGGCGCGACAAAGGCGCGGGCGAGCGTCAGGCCGAGCGGCCAGGCGCGAGGCTTGTCGGCGACGGTTATTTCGCCGAGCTTCAGGCCGAAGCGCTGCTCCAGATCGTGCTCGAAGACGAACTCGTCGCCGTCGACCAGCGCCTTGGCATCTTGCGTGCGCTCCACCCAGACGATCGACGAACGGTTGGTGCCATCCTTGTCCGGCTTCAGCGGCAGCGTCGCGAACGGGCCGGCCGGCAGGAAATGCTCTTCCGCGCGGCCGTTGTGCGGGCGCTCATGCGCCACCGTGCAGACGATGCCGGACTGGCCGTATTCCCATTTGACGGTCTTGATGCCGGCCATGTCGCGCAGCCTGGAGTTGACGCCGTCGGCGGCGACCAACAGCCGCGCCTTCAGCGCGGCGCCGTCGGCCAGGTGCACGGTGATGCCGGCGCCGTTCACATCGAAGGCGCTGACCGCCATGCCTTCGATGATGTCGATGCCGAGCTTTTCGGCGCGCCGGCGCAGCGCGCCGTTCAAGTCGCGGTTGGCGACCATGTGGGCGAAGGGCTCGCCGGGCGCCACCTCACCGCCGAAGGTCAGGAACACCGGACGCACCGGGTCGGCGGCGCGCGAATCGGTGATGATCATTTCAGTGATCGCCTGCGCTTCCGGCGCGATCTCTTCCCAGACGCCGAGCTGCTCCAGCATGCGGCTGGCCGCCGCCGCTATGGCCGAGGCGCGGCCGTCGCGCTGCCAGACGCCGGCAGGGGCCGCGTCGACGATGGCGATGGCGAGGCCCGGCCGCGCCTGTTTCAGCGACACGGCCGCGGTGAGGCCGACATAGCCCGCGCCGGCGATGAGCACGTCCAGAGCCTCGCGCTTTCCATTGGCCCCTGCTCCGTCCGGCTTGCGGTCGACCATGGCATCATCCTTTCACGGCTTCGGCCGGCCGCCGCTTGCGGCCTTGACTGCCCGCACGTCCTGTCCGAAACCGGCCATGGCACATCCTCGAAGGATTTCAAACATGACAGCGGCCATGGACGAGCTTCTCGACATTCTCGACCTCGAACAGCTCGAACACAATCTGTATCGTGGTCGCAGCCCCAAGGTCGACTGGCAGCGCGTGTTCGGCGGCCAGACCATCGCCCAGGCGCTGGTCGCCGCGCAGCGTACCGTCGAGCCGAAGCGGCACGTGCATTCGCTGCACGGTTATTTCATGCGGCCGGGCGACACCAAGCTGCCGATCGTCTACGAGGTCGACCGCATCCGCGACGGCGGCTCCTTCACCACGCGCCGGGTGGTGGCGATCCAGCATGGCCAGGCGATCTTCTCGCTGGAGGCGTCCTTCCAGCAGGACGAGGTCGGGCTCGAGCATCAGCTGCCGATGCCGCGCGACGTGCCGGCGCCCGACACGCTGCTCACACAACGCGAGCTGCTCGGCAAGTTCGGCGAGGCGGTGCCGGAAGGCATCAGGCGCTACTGGGAGCGCGACCGGCCGATCGAGATGAAGCCGGTGATGCTGAAGCACTATACGAGCCGCGAGAAGCTGGAGCCGCAGCAGAATATCTGGATCCGCACCACCGGCCCGGTGCCGGAAGACCGCGCCATTCAGGCGGCCGTGCTCGCCTATCTCTCCGACATGACGCTGCTCGACACCTCGACCTTCGCGCATGGCCGCGCCATTTTCGACCGCGACATCCAGGCCGCCAGCCTCGACCACGCCATGTGGTTCCACCGCAGCCATTCGCTGGACGACTGGATCCTCTACAATCAGGACAGCCCGTCGACGCAAGGGTCGCGCGGCTTCACCCGCGGCTCGCTGTTCGCGCGGGATGGGACACTGATCGCCTCGGTCGCCCAGGAAGGCCTCATCCGGCTCAAACGCTGAGCCGGCTTCAAAGTCTGCCTGCTAAACGCGCTTTTTTGATTTTCTGCCTATTTTATAGGCAACGGCTCCGCCATGCCTGTGCGCGAATGATGTGCACCGGCCGCCCATTCTGTTTTTTTACAACAGGTTAGCGCCCTGCTTCGGCAACTGGCACGGAGCTTGAATCCTATGGGACACTCTCCGGCTCTCCTCGGGATCGGTGAAGGTGTGCAAACGCGGGGGACCGCAACAGCAAAGGGTGAAACCTTATGAAAATCGTGATGGCAATCATCAAGCCGTTCAAGCTCGACGAGGTGCGCGAAGCGCTCACCGCCGTCGGCATCCAGGGCCTGACCGTCACCGAGGTCAAAGGCTACGGGCGTCAGAAGGGGCATACGGAAATCTATCGCGGCGCGGAATACGCAGTCAGCTTTCTGCCCAAGATCAAGATCGAGGTCGCCGTCGGCGCCGACATGGTCGACAAGGCCGTCGAAGCCATCACCGCGGCCGCCAAGACCGGTCAGATCGGCGACGGCAAGATCTTCGTCTTCGGCATCGACCAGGCGGTACGCATCCGCACCGGCGAAACAGACACCGACGCGCTCTAAGCGGCGACCATCCATTCCAACGGAGAGTTCAATGAATATTCCTTCCACCTTGAAGACGACGGGACGCGCGGCCGCTTCGCTCGCGCTCGTGGCCATGAGCACCGTCGCCGCCATCGCGCAGGAAGCCGCCCCGGCAGCCACCGCCGCGGCGCCTGCCGCGCCGGCACCGGCGCTCGACACCGGCAACACCGCCTGGATGCTCACCTCGACGGCGCTGGTGCTGATGATGACCATCCCGGGCCTGGCGCTGTTCTACGGCGGCATGGTGCGTAAGAAGAACGTGCTCGCCACCATCATGCAGAGCTTCGCCATCACCTGCCTGGTGACCGTGCTGTGGTTCATGTTCGGCTATTCGCTGGCCTTCACGACCAATGAATCCGCCAGCTTGAATGCTTATATCGGCGGCTTCTCGCGGTTCTTCCACCACGGCATCACCGTCTCGACGCTTTGGCTGCCGGGTGTCTCGAACATCCCCGAGTTCGTCTTCTCGATGTTCCAGATGACCTTCGCCATCATCACGCCGGCGCTGATCGCCGGCGCCTTCGCCGAGCGTATGAAATTCTCGGCGCTGCTTATCTTCATGGGCTTGTGGCTGGTCTTCGTCTATGCGCCGATCGCGCACTGGGTGTGGGGCGGCGGCTTCCTTGGCGCGGCCGGCGTGCTCGACTTCGCCGGCGGCACGGTCGTCCACATCAACGCCGGTGTCGCGGGCCTGGTCTGCGCGCTGGTTCTCGGAAAGCGCGAAGGCTACGGCACCACCAACATGGCGCCGCACAACCTGGTCTATTCCGTCATCGGCGCCTCGCTGCTGTGGGTCGGCTGGTTCGGCTTCAACGCCGGTTCGGAACTCGCCGCAGACGGCCTCGCGGGTGCTGCCATGATGAACACGCAGGTCGCCACCGCCGCCGCGGCGCTGGCCTGGATGTTCGCCGAATGGATCGTCGCCAAGAAGCCTTCGGTTCTGGGCATCATCTCGGGCGCCGTCGCCGGCCTCGTCGCGGTGACGCCGGCTTCCGGCTTCGTCAACCCGACGGGCGCCTTCATCGTCGGCATCATCGCCGGCGTGGTCTGCTACCTCTCGGCGGTCAAGCTCAAGCATGCGCTCGGCTATGACGACTCGCTCGATGCCTTCGGCGTGCATGGCATCGGCGGTATCGTCGGCGCCCTGCTCACCGGCGCGCTGGCCGATCCGGCCATCAACGCCCTTGGCAAGGACGCTTCGGTGGGCAAGCAGCTCTACGGCATCGTCTTCACCATCCTGTGGACGGCGATCGCCACCTTCGTGATCCTCTACATCGTCAAGGCCCTGGTCGGCCTGCGTCCGTCGACCCAGGAAGAGGTGGAAGGCCTCGACGTCACCCAGCACGGCGAAGTGGTGCCGTAAGGCCGTCTTCCTCAGGGGCCGGCGGATCCTCCTCCCGCCGGCCCGAATTCCTCCCAAGATCCCGTCGTGACGCTCCCCAAAGGGGCTCACGCCTTGAGGCCCGGAACAACCTTCCGGGCCTCTTTTTTGTTCGACGCCTGCCGGGCGAAGCTTCGATCACATTCACTTGATCGAGCCCATGTGAAACATCGACCCTCCAGATTCCGTAATGGGAAAGCGAGCGTCATCCAGGCGCCTGCCAAACAAGAGGGAAGGAACCAACCGATGAACTTCAAGAACATCTACCTGGGAGCAATGGCTCTTTCGATGATCAGCGGCGTTGCACTTGCCGGTGCTCTCGATGAGCCGGCCAACATGGCCCCGTTCTTCACCGATTCCAGCATGAAGACGATGAAGTCCGAGGCCGACTTCAAAGCAGCCTGGGCGGCGATGCCCAAGGACAAGCAGGACATGATGATGAAGGAATGCCAGGACGCGGCGATGAGCAAGCCTCACGCCGAGTTCTGCGGCAATCTGGTAACCTACGCCGGCAACAGGTGATTTGCGGCAGGTCGGGTCCGTTAGGGCCCGATCGCTTCGTCGTTTCAGGACACAGGGTGGCGGGCCGCGAGGCCTGCCATCTTTGTTCGAGCCGAGGCCCGGTAAAGGGCCATGGTTAATGCGGCCTTAACCTTCCCCCCGATAGTCTGGCGTTCGAATCTGCCGGAATGCGCCATGCGCCCGGCCAGGCAACGATCACGGGGAAGAGCATGCGTTCAGGCGCCTCAGCACCGCTCGCGCTGACCGATACGGGGCACGGCATCCAGGCATTCGCGCGGCGCCAGGTCGGGCGGCTGGTCGGCGCCGGGCTGTTCCTGTTCACCGCCTTCGGCATCGCGGCCTTGGCCACATGGAACGTCGCCGACCCGAGCTTCTCGCACGCCACCAGCAATGTCGTCACCAATGCCATGGGCTATGCCGGCGCGGTGTTCTCCGACCTCGCCATGCAGTTCTTCGGCCTTGCCGCCGTCGCCGGGCTGGTGCCGGCGGTGATCTGGGGTTTCCTTCTGTTTTCCGCGCGCGGCGTCGACAAATTGCCGAAGCGCGGCTTCGCGTGGTTCGGCTTCGCGCTTCTCGCCGCGGCCATCGCCGGCTGCGTGACGCCGCCCAACACCTGGCCGCTGCCCACCGGGCTCGGCGGCGTGTTCGGCGACATGGTGCTGAAAATCCCGGGCATCGCGGTCGGCGGTTATCCGAAAGGTCTGTTCGCCAGCATCATAGCGGTCATCCTCGCAGCGCCGATGTTGTGGCTGTTCGCCTATGGCTCGGCGCTGATCACGCGCAAGAACGGCTTTGCCGTCATGGAGCGCGCCGCCCGGCCCGATCCGCGCGAGCAGGACGAGATGCTGTTCGACGAGGATGAGGACGAGGGCGACGAAGGAATACTGGCGCTCGGCGCCATCACCCATTGGTGGCTGTCGTTCCGCGCCTTCCTGCATCGCCGCGCCGAGCGCCGCAGGCGGGAGCGCGACGAATTCGAACCGCCGATGGAGCCCAAGGCCAGCGCCTGGCGGCGCGCCGCCGAGCGGGTTGAATCGGCCGAGTTCGCCGAAGCCCGCATGAGCCCCGGCGGCCGCGCCCGCGTCGAGCCGGAATTCTTCGCCGCCATGGTCAATGACCGAAGCGTTTCAGTCGATCCGGCCGACCAGGATATCTTCGACGACGAACAGGACGAAGACGTCTACCTCGACGATTTCGACGACGAAGTGCCCGCCCAGCGGCGCGGCGCAGGCGCCAAGGTGCAGAATTTCCGCTCCGATGCCGCCACCCGCGTCGCCGCGCCGGCGGCGCGACCGGTGCCGGGCGCGCGCGTCCAGCGCGAGGCGCAGACCTCGCTGATCGGTTCCGACATGTTCGAAATGCCGTCGCTGCATTTCCTGTCCGAGCCGAAGAACGTCGCCAAGGATCCAAGCCTGTCGAAGGACGCGCTGGAGCAGAACGCGCGCCTGCTCGAAGGCGTGCTGGAGGATTTCGGCGTCAAGGGCGAGATCATCCATGTCCGCCCCGGTCCCGTCGTCACGCTCTACGAGCTGGAGCCGGCGCCCGGCATAAAGTCCTCGCGCGTCATCGGCCTTTCCGACGATATCGCCCGCTCGATGAGCGCGATCGCCTGCCGCGTCGCCGTCGTGCCCGGCCGCAACGCCATCGGCATCGAGCTGCCCAACGCCAAGCGCGAGACGGTCTATCTCAGAGAGATCATGGCCAGCCGCGATTTCGAGACGACCAAGGCGAAGCTCGCGCTGGCGCTGGGCAAGACCATCAATGGCGAGGCGGTCATCGTCGACATCGCCAAAATGCCGCACGTGCTGGTCGCCGGCACCACCGGCTCGGGCAAGTCGGTCGCCATCAACACCATGATCCTTTCACTGCTCTACAGGCTGACGCCGCAGGAATGCCGGCTGATCATGATCGACCCGAAGATGCTCGAACTCTCGGTCTATGACGGCATCCCGCATCTGCTTACGCCGGTCGTCACCGATCCCAAGAAGGCTGTCGTCGCGCTGAAATGGACGGTGCGCGAGATGGAGGACCGCTATCGCAAGATGTCCAAGGTCGGCGTGCGCAACATCGACGGCTTCAACGCGCGCGTCCAACAGGCCGAGAAGAAGGGCGAGAAGATCTCGCGCACGGTGCAGACCGGCTTCGACCGCCAGACCGGCGAGGCGATCTACGAGACCGAGGATCTCGATCTCGAGCCGATGCCTTACATCGTGGTCATCATCGACGAGATGGCCGACCTGATGATGGTGGCCGGCAAAGACATCGAAGGCGCGGTGCAGCGCCTGGCGCAGATGGCGCGCGCCGCCGGCATCCATGTCATCATGGCAACGCAGCGCCCGTCGGTCGACGTCATCACCGGCACCATCAAGGCCAATTTCCCGACCCGCATCTCCTTCCAGGTGACGTCGAAGATCGACAGCCGCACCATCCTTGGCGAGCAGGGCGCCGAGCAGCTGCTCGGCATGGGCGACATGCTCTACATGGCCGGCGGCGGCCGCATCCAGCGCGTGCACGGCCCGTTCGTGTCGGACGACGAGGTCGAGAAGGTCGTCGGGCATCTGAAGCTGCAGGGCGTGCCGGAGTATCTCGACGCCATCACCGAGGATGACGAGGAAGACGACGAGGACGGTCCGTCGGGCAAGGGCGGCTCCGGCGGCGGTGGCGGCGGCAATTTCGAGGATTCCGACGATCCTTACGACCAGGCCGTGGCGGTGGTGCTGCGCGACGGCAAGGCCTCGACCAGCTACATCCAGCGCAGGCTCGGCATCGGCTACAACCGCGCCGCCTCGATCATCGAGAAGATGGAGAAGGAAGGCATTGTCGGCGCGGCCAACCATGCCGGCAAACGCGAAATACTGGTGCCAACCGAAGAGGACAAGTTCTAGGGTTTGTCGATATTCAGGTGAGGCCGGCCTGCAAATGGCGGCTTCCTGCGCTTCCGGTGCTCATGTACGAAAATACGCTCCGCTCCGGCCTTCGCCGGCCGAAGCTCTCATAAGTGTCTCCGCTCTATGAAGGCTACGGTCGGCGTAGGCCGGTTCTCGGAAGTCACCATTTTCGTCTCGGCCTGACCTGAATCTCGACAAACCCTGGCCCGGCGAGACGCCGAAACGGGTCGGCAAGCAACTTGAAATCACCTTGCGCGTTTGTGCGATGGGCTGTCGCCCGCGCATATCCGGCGGATCTGTCGCGCACCCGCCAAACTTAAGCCCTAGTGGGAGTGCAGAAACTGCGGCAACACGAATCACAGGAAGCGACCGGCATGAAGACCCAGACAGAATTCGCCATCACCCGCCGCCAGGTCCTCGGCCTCGGCCTGATGCTTGGCGGAGTCGCCGCTCTCAACCTCGTGCCGGGCTACCAGCTCGTGGCCGCGGCGCAGGCCGCCGTGCCGCCGGCGGCGCAGAAGATCGCCGACCATTTCTCCTCGGTGAAGTCGATGAGCGGCGAGTTCGTCCAGTTCGGCCCGAAAGGCGAGCAGACCGGCGGCAAGTTCTTCCTCGAACGCCCGGGCAAGATCCGCTTCAACTATGACGGATCCTCGAACTTCCGCGTCATCTCCGACGGCAAGTCGGTGGTGATCCTCAACAAGAAGCTCAACACCTCCGACCTCTATCCGCTGTCGAAGACGCCGCTGAAGCTGCTGCTCGACGACCGGATCGATCTCTCCGGCGGGCGCGTCAAGGCCATCAAGGAAGAGGACGACCTGACCACCATCAAGCTTTCCGACAAGTCGGTCTTCGGCAATGCGATGATCACCATGATGTTCGACCCGAAGACCTATGATTTGCGCCAGTGGACGATCACCGATGCTCAAGGCAAGGACACCACGGTGATGATCTTCAACACCAAGGAAGGCGTCAGCTTCCCGCCGGACACGTTTGCCATCGACTATACCGCGAACCGCGAGCTGAATACGAAAACCAGATAAGCTCTTTCTCCCCGTCTACGAGGAGAGATGCCCGGCAGAGCAAAGAGGGGCAGCGCTGACCTTAGCCGTTGTCGCTTAGCTTGTTTTTGCCGCGCTTGGCTGGCACTAGTGCGGCGACTTTCGCCGTCCTGGACTCCGCCGCATGCCCTTCACCATCGCCACCTGGAACATCAACTCCGTGCGCCTGCGCATGCCGATTGTCGAGCGGCTCCTGAAAGAGCACGCGCCCGACGTGCTGTGCCTGCAGGAGACCAAGGTTCCCGACGAACTGTTCCCGGAAAAAGCCTTCCGCAAGGCGGGCTACGAGCACATCCTGTTCCACGGCCAGAAAGGCTATCACGGCGTCGCCACCGTCGCCCGCCGTCCGATCGAGCTGGTCGAGAAGCGGCGGTTCTGCGAGATCGACGACAGCCGGCATCTGTCGGTCAGGGTGCAGGCGGGCGGCAAGTCGGTGCTGGTGCACAACTTCTACGTGCCGGCCGGCGGCGACGAGCCGGACCCGGAGATCAACCGCAAATTCCGGCACAAGCTCGATTTCGTCCATGAGATGAACGGCATGCCGGCGAGCCAGGACGAGCTATCCGCGTCGATCCTGGTCGGCGACCTGAACATCGCGCCGCAGGAGCATGACGTCTGGTCGCACAAGCAATTGCTCAACGTCGTCAGCCATACGCCGGTCGAGACGACAAATTTCGAGGCGATGCGCGAGGCCGGCGGTTGGGTCGACCTGATGCGGCTCAACGTGCCCGCCGAGCAGAAACTCTACACCTGGTGGAGCTACCGCGCGAAGGACTGGGAAGCCTCCAACAGGGGGCGCAGGCTCGATCACGTGTGGTCGTCAGCCAATCTGGTGCCGAGCTTCACCGGCTACGAGATCCTGCAAGCGGCGCGCGGCTGGGAGAAGCCGTCCGATCATGTGCCGGTCATCGCGCGGTTCGACCTGGATTAGCGTGGGACGGCGGGAGGGGCGCCTGCCTTTGCGGTCGTCATTCTAGGGCGGAGCAAGGAGCGAAGCGACGCGCGCAGACCCTAGAATGACGAAGGCGCTCTCTGGCCGACGCCTACCGCTAACCCGTAAACCGCGGCGCCAATTCCTCGATGCGGGCAATCATCTGCTGAAATTCCTCCAGGATGCGCGCGTGCAGTTGCACGGCGAGGTCCGGATACTCCTCCAGGATGCGGCGGAACATCTTGCGGCTCAGCCGGATCACTTCCGAATCGACCGCAGCGGAGGCGCTGGTCAGCCGGTTGGTGTCGGCGATCAGCGCCAGTTCGCTCAGCATGGTGCCCGGGCCTGCCGTACCGATCGGGACGCGTTCACCGCCCAGCTCCCGATAGAGTGCGATCAAGCCGCTGACTACAATGTAGGCAGAGTCAGCGACGTCGTCCTCGCGGTAGAGCTTATGGTCGGCCTGGAGCACGGTGGTCTCGGCGCCGAAGGCGAGCAGGCGCAGCTGTTCCTGCGTGAAGCCCTGGAAAAGCTTCACGCTGGACAGGATTTGGATGTCGTCATCCAGCGCCATCCTAGCTGTGTCCCCGAGCGGTCAGTCCAGTCCCTCCTTTGGAGCGGCGCGCCCTCCTGGGCGCGCGAGAAACGCTCCACCGTGCATCGTGCGATGCGTGCAACGAGCCGATCCATCACCCTCCAGCACCAGGATCGCACCCGAAGCGGTCCCGCCCCGACCGCTCATTCCGTTTGTTTCGGCGCAATTCCGGACGGAAAACCGCCTCACACTTTTCCTGGAATTGCTCTAGATCATGAATGTTTAAGGAACCAGCTTGTAGCCGCCGCTTTCTGTCACAAGAATTTCGGCATTGGAAGGATCGCGCTCGATCTTCTGGCGCAACCGGTAGACATGGGTCTCCAGTGTGTGCGTGGTGACGCCGGAATTGTAGCCCCAGACCTCTTCCAACAGCACGTCGCGCGTCACCACCTTCTGGTCGGCGCGGTAGAGATACTTGATGATCGAGGCTTCCTTCTCGGTCAGCCGCACCTTGGCGCCGCGCGGATCGATCAGCAGCTTCTGGCTGGGCTTGAACGTATAGGGGCCTACCGAGAAGGTCGCGTCCTCGCTCTGCTCATGCTGGCGAAGCTGGGCGCGGATGCGGGCTAACAGCACGGCGAAGCGGAAAGGCTTGGTCACATAATCGTTGGCGCCGGCCTCGAGACCCAGAATCGTGTCGGAATCGGTGTCATGGCCGGTCAGCATGATGATCGGCGCCTTGTAGCCGCCCTTGCGCAGGATTTTCACCGCCTCGCGACCATCCATGTCGGGCAGGCCGACATCCATGATGAGCAGGTCGACGACGCCGCCGCGCGCCGCGGCAACGCCTTTTGCGGCGGTCGATTCCTGCTGGACGTCGAATTCTTCGTAGAGCGCCAGTTGCTCGACCAGGGTGGCGCGCAGGTCGTCGTCATCATCGACGATCAGGATGGTGCGTGATGTCATGGATCAATCCGTTGTTTTAAAAAGAATATTCAGTTGACCTCCCCCCATTTATGCGGAAGCTCACCGGCGCAACAGCCGATCACAGTGATTTGTTCCGTGAGACAATCATACAAGAAAAAACGCGCGCGCAATGAGGCGGCCGCATTTTTGCCGAAAGCCTTGCGTGTTTTGGTCGTGCGCGCACGGCCCGGCAATCCGGCGCAAGGGTTCCTGCAGGCCGGCAAAACGGTGTTTCCGTGCGCTTTGGGGCGCGGCGGCATCACCGCCAACAAGCATGAAGGGGACGGCGCGACGCCGTTGGCGTCGATGCGCATCCTGTCAGGCTATTTTCGAGGCGATCATTTCGCGGGCGGGCGCAGGACGAGGCTGCCGATGGCGCCGATCGGTCCGGATCTCGGCTGGTGCGAGGTGCCGGACGACCGCAATTACAACCGGTCGGTGAAGATCCCCTATGGCGCGAGCCATGAGCGGATGCGGCGCGACGACCGGCTCTACGATGTCTGCCTGGTGCTCGACTGGAACATCGCGCCACGCCGGCGCGGCCGCGGCAGCGCGATCTTCGTCCATCTGGCCCGGCCGGGCTTCACGCCGACGCAAGGCTGCGTGGCGGTGACGGCGCGGACCATGGCAAGGCTGCTTCCGTTGCTGTCGGACAGGACGGTGGTGCGGGTAGTTAGATAGGCAGTAGGCAGTAGGCAGTAGGCAGTAGGCAGTAGGCAGTAGGCAGTAGGGCTCTCCTTCGGCCTTATGTAGCAAACGCACCAACTTCCCGCACGACCTAAAGAGCGGGTTCCCATAAAATCCGGGGCATGGGAGAAAAGACCGACTACGAAGCCCTAGCGGCTAACCTCCTGAAAGCCGAATTGAAGCGCAAAGGCATGACCTACGGCCAGCTCGTTGAAAGGCTGAATGCGATTGGCGTTGACGAGAAGGAAGTGAACGTGCGGAATAAGCTCTCTAGGGGCAAATTCACGGCGGCGTTTTTACTTCAATGCATGACGGCGGTGGGCACGACTACATTACGTTTGGATGGATAGCCACGATCATCGGCCTATTGCTCTTTGGCGCGCTGGGGCAGTCATACACGACCAGCAAACATCAAAGTTCCTATTACGCACAGCGCTGCGCCCAACAATATCCAGACAGCCCCTTTGCGGCTGCCAATATCCATTCCTCTGCCGGCAAGCCAGAAGCCCAGCCAGCCGACAACAGCCAGAAAGCCCAGCCTGATTGGTGTGATCTCGCAGCCCAGCAATCGGTCGCTGAAGACACCAAAGGAATGCATTGGGCTGCGTGGGGCGGCCTCGTGTTCACCGCCATCGGTATTTTCTTCATCTGGCGCACTCTCAGCGCCAATACGAAAGCCGTCGAACAGGCCAAGCGCAGCGCTGACATTGCTGAAAGGGCCTTGCTCGACATAGAGCGCCCGCATCTGTTCATCACCGCCACCAAACCGCTGGTTCCCATAAAACATGAATGGGCCGACTTGCCAGACAATCAACGACCGACGCCGGAGGCGGCTTACTCGATCAAAAACTTTGGTCGAACTCCGGCGATCATAAACGAGATTCGCGCAAGTCTTCGTCTCTGTGTCTTGCCGCCAACCCCGCATTATCATCCCGGAGAAATCAATAACATCGAACGAGTAATCGGACCCGATGATGCCTTTAACCCAGTGGCGTTTGATCGCGGCGGCTTGATCACAAACAAAATTTTGAAAGAGCTTTTCTTGTCCGAAATTCACATCCAGGGGCGTGAACCCTTCCACATGTATCTCTATGGCGAGATCACCTATACCAGCGTCTACGGGATCACCGATCAAATAGGCTTCATTTATCGCTACTCGACCCATGGGCAGATGTTCCATCTGGAAAACATCCCGGCCTACACCTTCCGCCGTCGCGGGGTGGCACCAACCCAGAACGGCTAATGCGGCCAACGCCGCTCGCGCCCACATGGCGCGCCGCCTAGCTCACGGTCCCCTCCCGTCGTCGGGGCTTGGTGCTTTTGCTACATAAGACCGCTCTCCTTCTATTGCCTACTGCCTAATCCCTACTGCCTCTTTCCCCGTTTCTGCCAGCCCGTGCCGAGCAGGCCGATCTCGCGAAGCTCCCGGTCCATCGCCTTTGCCACATCCCGGCGCCCGGCGCCGATGTCGCGCAACTGGCTGCTGGGGAGGTCTTCGACCGACTCGTGGGGCAGTCGGGCGGCGACCCGGGCCTGGCGCAGCCAATCGCGTGCCGAACGCAGCCAAAGGGTGAGGCCGGAAGGGCGTTCCAGGGAGGTGCAGGACTTCAGGGCGATCTCAGTCATGGCTCTATCCGTGTTCTCCGGATATCAAATCCGGTTTGATAGTGTTTCGATGAAGCCATCATGCCGGATTGAAAAACAAACGAGAAACGAGTAGTTCTTTTTCGATCATCAAGTTTTATTTGGAGGTCTCATGTCCAAGCTGCTGCCCGGAACGCGTGCGCTGCGGACGTTCGAAGCGGCCGCCAGGCATCTCAACTTCACCCGCGCCGCCGACGAGCTCGGCCTGACCCCGGCGGCGGTCAGCCATCAGATCAAGGAAATCGAGGATCAGCTCGATCTGGTGCTGTTCACGCGCACCAGCCGCACCATCCGGCTGACCGAGGCAGGCAACGTGCTTCTGGAGGCCTCGGTCGATGCGCTCGACCTGCTGAACCGCGCCGTCAGCCGCGCCCGCAAGATGACGCGCGGCACGGCACTGCTGAAGGTGACGCTCGACGCCCAATTCGCGACGAAATGGCTGATGCGGCGGGTCGACGATTTCCGCAAGCAGAAGCCGGGCGTCGAGCTGCGTTTCGACATCACCTACGATGTACGGGATTTCGACCTTGACGACGTCGATGTCGGCATCCGCTTCGGCACCGGCAGATATCCGGGGCTCACCGCGCACCGGCTGTTCGAAAATATCATCATCCCGGTCTGCAGCCCGGCACTCCTTGCCTCTGGTCCGCCGCTGAAGGAGCCGCGCGATCTCTTCAACCATACGCTTGCGCATATCGAATGGTCGCGGCAGGGCGTGACATGGCCGAACTGGAGCATGTGGATGCAGGCGGCCGGCGTCGACGATTTCGACGACAGCCGCACGCTGGTGTTCAGGTCCTCGACGGATGCCACGCAGGCGGCGCTCGACGGCAACGCGGTGGCGCTGGCCGATTTCGCCATGGTGGCAAACGACCTTTCGCAAGGGCGGCTGGTGCGCCCTTTCGAGCTCGGCATCAAGGTCGCGCCGGACTTCGCCTATTTCCTCGTCTACCCTGAGGCCGCGAAGGACGACGCGCGCATCGCCGCCTTCCGCGAATGGCTTACCGAGGAAGCGGCGAGGACGCCGACATAGAGTAGGATGGTCAGCCCGCGGGCGCGGCTGGCGCGCCGAACCAGCCGATGACGGCGCCGATGATCAGCATCACGCCCAGCCAGTGGCCGGCATCGATCAGTGTCAGGGCCCAGCCGAAGCCCTCGTAGCGGTGGTTGACGGTGAGCGTGGTGGCGATGAAGCCGAGCCAGAGCACGAAGCCGAACAGCAGCCCCGCGATCGGGTTGGGCTCGCCGCCGGTTATCGCGCCCACCACCAGTGTCAGGACAAGCGCCATGATGAGCTCGGCGACGAAGCTGACGATGAAGGGAACGGCCGAGCGTTTCATGGTCGTGGGGTCGAGCTTGGCCGCCTTCAGCCAGGGCTTGCTCAAGCCCATGTACCAGGCGGCGCCGAACAACCATGCCACGACAGCGGCGGCGATCACCGCCAGCCAGTTCACGACCGAAAAATCCATGCTTTCCCCTCCAAGTCGACAGGCGATGGAACGCTTGTTCGGCCATTCCGTCAAGCAAGGCGCCAGACAGTCGTGCGCTTGACCTCGGCGTCCTCCAACACGCGCGTCACCGGAACCTGGTAGACGGCCAGCGACTCCAACCCGATGCTGGGGAGATAGGCGCGGCCCGGATCGCCGACGAGGATCTCGGCGCCGCGCGCGTTCAGGGACGTGAACCAGGGCAGCAAGCTGTCGGCGAAAGCCTTGTCGTAGAAGACGTCGCCGGCAAGCACGACGTCCCAGCCATCGTCGGAGCCGACACAATTCGTACCGAGGAATTGCGCTTCGACGGCGTTGGCTTCGAGGTTGAGCGCGATCGCCGTCTCGCAAAACGGATCGATGTCGGCGGCGATCACCTTTGCCGCGCCGGCTTTCATCGCCGCGATGGCGACGAGGCCGGAACCGGAAGCGAAGTCGAGCACCAGTTTGCCGCGCACCGTTCCGGGATTGTCGAGCACATAGCGGGCGAGACCCTGGCCGCCGGCCCAGGCAAAGGCCCAGAAAGGCGGCGGCAGGCCGATCTCGGCCAGCTCTTCCTCGGTGCGCAGCCACAGATCATGCGCCTCGTCGGCGAGGTGCAAAAGCACTTCCGGCACATGCGGCGGCGCCATCAGCGCCGTGTTGTCGAGGATGAATTTTTTCGCGCTCTTCGGCGTGAGCTTCGTCACGGCGCCGGGTTGAGTTCGCCCATGCGGCAGACCTCTTTCCATTCGGCCGGCGTCACCGGCTGAACGGAAAGCCGGCCGAGCCGAACCAGCGCCATCTCGGCGAGCTTGGGATTGGCCTTGACCTGTTCCAGCGTCACGGGCTTCGGCACGTCCTTGTAAGCGCGGATGTCGACGCATTCCCAGCGCGGATCGTCCGTCGTGGTGTCGGGATGGGCCAGCGCGCAGACCTCGGCGATGCCGACGATGTCGAGCCCCTCATTGGAATGATAGAAGAAGCCGAGATCGCCGATCTGCATCGCCTTCATGTTGTTGCGGGCGGCGTAGTTGCGTACGCCGTCCCACTGCGTGCCGGCCTTGCCCTTGGCCTTTAGCGCGTCGAAGGAAAAGACCGAAGGTTCGGACTTGAACAGCCAGTAGTTCATATTTCTTGTCCCATCGCTTTGCCGCCACGCATGGCGTTCCCGTCTATGCTTACTCTCTCGCCGTCGCCGCGACGAGAGCCGCGAACGATCACGCGTCGGCAGGCTTCTGGAAGACCCAGTTCCACGGACGGATGTGGACGCTTTCGAACAGGCCGGCCTTGGCGTAGGGGTCGGCGGCGGCGAGCGCTTGGGCCCCAGCCATGTCCGGCGCATCGATCATCACCAGGCTGCCGTCCGGCTTGCCGTCGGCGTCGAGGAAGGGACCGGCAAAGGCAAGCTTGCCTTCGCTGATCAGGCCTTCCAGGAAAGCCGCATGCGCCGGCCGCGTGTCGACGCGCAGCTGCAGGCTGCCGGGCTTGTCCTTGCAAATCAACGCAAACAGCATTTTTCAACTCCGATGGTCAGATGTCGGTTTCGGTTTTGAGCGGGCGTGTCATCAGGGCGGTCACGGCTTGGCCGATGGTTATCTTACCGTCGAGGATGGCGGCGACGGCCGAGATGATCGGGGCCTCGATGCCGCGCTCGGCGGCGATTCGGGCGGCAATGCCGGCCGTCGGCACGCCTTCGGCCAGCGGCAGGCCGGCAAGCGGCTTGCCCTGGCCCAACGCCAGGCCATAGGCGAAGTTGCGCGACTGCGATGACGAACAGGTGAGCAACAGGTCGCCCAGGCCGGAAAGCCCCATCAGCGTCTCGGGCCTGGCGCCGAAGGCGGCGCCGATGCGGCGCAATTCGACGAAGCCGCGCGTCACCATCGCGGCCTGGGCGCTGGCCCCAAGCCCGGCGCCGGTGACGGCGCCGGCGGCAATGGCAAAGACATTCTTCAGCGCGCCGCCGATCTCGACGCCGATCAGGTCGTCGCTCGAATAGCAGCGCAGGTTCTCCGCCGAGAAGCGCGCGGCGAGCTCCGCTGCAAGATCGCCATCGCGGGCGGCAACCACCACAGCGGTCGGCAGGCCGCGCGCGACGTCGCTGGCGAAACTCGGACCGGACAGTGCCGCGACCGGATTGCCCGGCAGGCTTTCAGCGACGATCGCCGACAGCAGCGCGCCGGTGTCGCGCTCGATGCCCTTGGCGCAAAGCACCAGCGGCACGCCTGCGGGGACGTGGTTGCGCGCATCGGCCAGGACCGCGCGCAGCGACTGCGCCGGCGTCACGGCGAGCACGCAGTCGGCGCCGTCGAGCGCCGCGGCCATATTGCTGGTGGCGGCGATGCCCGGCGCGATCCGGATGCCGGGCAGGTAGCGCGGGTTCTCGCCGCGGGCGACGGCGGCCACGGTTTCGGCGTCGCGCGCATAGAGCCGGACATCATGGCCGGCGCGCAGCATGGCCAGCGCCAGCGCCGTGCCCCAGGCGCCGCCGCCCAGCACCGAGACGCGCCAGCCGCTGGTGCTTTTCTTGGTCATGCCTTGGCCCCGCGCCGGCCCGAGCCGACCAGGGGCGCCGAAACACTGTCGAGCGGCCAGCGCGAGCGCGGCACGAAATCGGCGGTGTTTTCGTCGGCGATGCCGGCGCGCAGCCGCTCGATGCCGGCCCAGGCGATCATCGCCGCATTGTCGGTGCAGAGCTTTTGCGGCGGCGCGACGAAGGCGAAGCCGGCTTGCGAACAAAGCGCTTCAAGCGTTGCCTTGATGGTGCGGTTGGCGGCGACGCCGCCGGCGACGACCAGCGCCGGCTTCGCCTGGCCGGGGAATTCCTGGCGGAAGCGGGCAAGCGCGCGCGCCACACGGTCGCCCAATGCGTCGGCCACCGCCGCCTGGAAAGAGGCGCAGATATCGGCGACGTCCTTGTCGCTGAGCGGCGCGATGGCGGTCGCCGCCTGCCGCACCGCCGTCTTCAGGCCCGAGAAGGAGAAATCAGGCTGCGCAGAACCCTTCATCGGGCGCGGGAAGGCGAAGCGGCGGGGATCACCGTTGGCGGCTGTCTTCTCGACATTCGGCCCGCCGGGATAGGGCAGGCCGAGCATCTTGGCCGTCTTGTCGAAGGCTTCGCCCAACGCATCGTCGATGGTGGTCGCCCAGCGCTGGTAATCGCCGACGCCGCGCACCGCGACGATCTGGGTGTGGCCGCCGGAGACGAGCAGCAGCAGATAGGGGAAGTCGAGACCGTCGGTCAGCCGCGCCGTCAGCGCATGGCCTTCGAGGTGGTTGATGGCGATCAGCGGCTTGTTGGCGGCGGCGGCGATCGCCTTGGCGGTCATCAAGCCGACGATCAGCCCACCGACCAGACCCGGCCCCGCCGTCGCGGCAATCGCGTCGACCTCGTCGAGCGAGACCGACGAGTCGGCAAGTGCTGCCTCGATGATGCCGTCCAGCGCCTCGACATGGGCGCGCGCGGCAATCTCCGGCACGACACCGCCGAAGGCCGCATGCTCCTCGATCTGGCTGAGCACGACGTTGGACAGGATTTCGGGCGCGGAGCCGCCGTCCAGCGCCACCACACTGGCCGCCGTCTCGTCGCAACTCGTCTCAATGCCCAGAACGCGGATCAATTGGTCGCTGTCCACAAAGATTGTATCGCCGGAGGTCTGTCGATATTCAGGTGATGCCGGCCTGCAAATGGCGGGTTTCTGCGCTTCCGGTGCTCACGTACCCAAAAGTACGCTCCGCTCCGGTTCTCGAAACCCACCATTTTCGGCGCGGCCTGACCTTGAATCTCGGCAGACCTCGAGTTCACTCGGGGGTTATCACGGACCGCGCGCCATGCAAACTTTGAAAATCGGAACACGCGGCAGCCCGCTGGCGCTCGCCCAGGCGCATGAGACGCGGGCGCGGCTGATGCAGTCGCATGGGCTGCCCGAGCGGGCATTCGAAGTGATGCCGATCTCGACCAGCGGCGACCGCATCCAGGACCGGCCGCTGTCGGAAGCCGGCGGCAAGGGCCTGTTCACCAAGGAAATCGAGGAAGCGCTGCTCGATGGCCGCATCGACATCGCCGTGCATTCCTCGAAGGACATGCCGACCGTGCTGCCCGACGGATTGGAGCTTACCACGTTCCTGCCGCGCGAGGACGCCCGCGACGCCTTCATCGGCAAGAAGGTGAAACGGATCGCCGACCTGCCGCATGGCGCGATCGTCGGATCGTCGTCGCTTCGCCGCCAGGCGCTGCTTCGCCGCATGCGGCCGGATTTCGAGGTGGTGATGTTCCGCGGCAATGTGCAGACGCGGCTGCGCAAGCTGGACGAAGGCGTCGCCGAGGGCACCATCCTCGCCTATGCCGGGCTGAAGCGGCTCGGGCTCGAACATGTCGTCACCGACCTGATGCCGCTGGAGGCTTTCCCGCCGGCGCCGGGGCAAGGCGCGATCGGCATCGAAACGCGCATCGGCGACCGCGACGTCGAGAGAATGCTGGCGGCGATCCATCACGTGCCGACCGGCCAGGCGCTGGCCTGCGAGCGCGCCTTCCTCGCCGCGCTCGACGGCTCGTGCCGCACGCCGATCGCCGGTCATGCGACGGTCTCGGGCGAGAAACTGTCCTTCGCCGGGCTGATCATCTCGCCCGACGGCACGGAATCGCATGAGGTCCGGCTGGAAGGCGAGGCCGCGGACGCGGCGGAGATCGGCCTGGACGCCGCGCGGACGGTTCGCGCCAGGGCCGGTGCTAAATTCTTCGACGGCTGGGCCTGACATGGTCCGCGTCCTGGTGACGAGGCCGGAGCCCGGCGCGTCGCGCACGGCACGACGCCTCGAAACCTTGGGATTCCGGCCGATCCTGCTGCCATTGACCGAGACGAGCGGCTTGCCTGTCGAGACGAGCATCGGCGGCGAGAGCGCCGCGGTCGCCGTCACCAGCGCCAATGCGGTGCGGCATGCGCCCGGGGCGCTGATCGCGGCGCTTGCGAGCCTGCCTTGCCACGCGGTTGGCAAAAGGACGGCCGAAGCCTGCCGCGCAGCGGGGTTCCTCTCCGTCACGGAAGGTCCGGGTGACGCCGAAGCGCTGGCCGACGCCATCGCCGGCGGCCTTGCCGGCAAGGCAATCGTTTATCTGTGCGGCCGCGTCCGCTTCCCGGTATTCGAGCGGCGGCTGGCGGCGGCGAGCGTGCATGTCCAGGCGATCGAGACCTACGACACGACAGGTGTCGACTATGGCGATGCCGACGTGGTCGCCCGCCTGTCGAGCCATCCGGTCGAGGCGGCGCTGCTCTATTCGGCCAAGGCCGGTGCCGCGCTGGTCGACCTGGCAACGCGGCCAGCCCTGCGGCATCTCTTTGGAAAAACAGAATTTTTAGCGCTTTCGGCGCGTGTCGCCGAGCCGCTGCAGGGGATCGTCCGTCAACCGATCCGCATCGCATCCAAGCCCGAGGAAGATGCGCTGCTGGCGCTTTTGTCGCTGCCCTGCTGAGCCGCGTCATCACACCGCCCCCTTTTCACCGCTTGGTGATGTGCTAGAGCATCCTGACGCTCTGGACCCATTGATCCATCCTCAAGCCATTTTGCGGAGCCCAAGCATGGTCAAGACGCCGAAGATGCGACATTCGAAGACCCGGCGCGAGCCGGTGACCATCGAACTCGAGCCCGGCGCCGTCTCGCGAATCACCGACGAGGATGCCGCCAAGGCCGAGGCCGCGCAGACCGACGAGGCGAAGGCGCAAGAGGCCGCCGCTGCTTCGCAGCCGGAGGCGCCGGAAGAGCCGATTCATGCCGAGCAGGCCGATATCGAGCCGTGGGAGCATAGCGACGCCGCGCAGGCAGCGGCCGATAAATCAGAGGCCGGCAAGGACGAGCCGGAGGCGCCGTATCCCGGCGGTTCCGATGCGTCGAAGAGCCAGTCCAAGGGCTTCGAGTATAATTTTGAGGACGCCTCCGCGCCCGGCGCCGGCGCCTCCACAGAGAAGCCAAGCGAGACACTGAGCGAGGATCGCGTGCCGCAGCCATCGCGCAAAACCGGCGTCAACGCCATCGCCGCGGGCGTCATCGGCGGCGTGATCGCGCTTGCCGGCGCCGGCCTGCTGCAGGCGGTCGGCATGCTTGGCGCGCCAGGCTCGGGCGGCGGATCCCTCGATGGCGTCAATGGCGAGATCGCTTCGCTGAAGAGCGAGATCGCGGCACTGAAGGAAAGCGGCGACACGGGTGCGTCGGCCAAGGTCGACGGCCTTTCATCGGCGCTCGATCAGGTCAAGGCCGATGTAGCGGCGCTGAAATCCTCGGCGGGACAGAGCGGCGACGGCGCCGCGCTCAAGGCGCTCGGCGACAAGATCGGCCAGATCGAGACGACCGTCGCCGGCCTGCAGAAGAACGGCAGCGTGGCGCCCGTCGATCTCGGGCCGCTCAACGAGAAGATCGCCGGGCTCGACGCGCTGGTGAAATCGACCGGCGACGCGGCCAAGGCCGAGGACGGCCGGGTCGCGGCGCTGGAACAGTCCGTGTCGCAGCTTTCCGGCAAGGTCGAGGCGCAGGCCTCGCAGCCCAAGATCGCGCTGGCGATCGCGGCCTCGGCGCTGAAGTCGGCGCTCGATGGCGGCGCGCCATTCGCGACCGAGCTCGATACGTTCGCGGCGATCGCGCCGGATGCACCGGAGCTCGCGGCGCTGCGCTCCTATGCCGAAAAGGGCGTGCCGACCCGCGCCACCATCGCGTCGGAGGCCGATGCGGCCGCCAATGCCATGGTCGAGGCGGCGACACCGGTCGACCAGAATGCCGGCTTCTTCCAGAGCCTGGTGTCGAGCGCGGAATCGCTGGTCAAGGTACGGCCGGTCGGGACTATCGAGGGCAAGGGCGCGCCGGAAACCGTGGCCCGCATGGAAGTGGCGGTCAACCAGGGCGACTACGCCAAGGCGCTCGGCGAATACGATACGCTGCCCGACGCGGCGAAAGCGGCCGGCGCCGATTTTGCCGGCAAACTGAAGGCGCGGCTGGAGGTCGAAAAGCAGCTCGAAGCGCTGATTGCCGGCGCGACGAAGACGTGAGGACGACAAGATGATCCGCCTCCTCGTCTTCCTCGCCGTCGTCTTCGCGCTGGGACTGGGCTTCGCCTGGCTGGCCGACCGCCCGGGCGACATGATCGTTACCTTCAACGGCTACCAGTACCAGATCACGCTGATGGTGGCGGCGGTGGCGATCGTCGCCGTGGTCGCCGCGGTGATGATCGTCTGGTGGCTGATCAAGTCGCTGTGGAACAGCCCCTACACGATCTCGCGCTATTTCCGGGTGCGCCGCCGCGACCGCGGCTACCAGGCGCTGTCGACGGGCATGATCGCCGCCGGCGCCGGCGACGGCGCGCTGGCGCGCAAGAAGACCAAGGAGGCGGTCAAGCTGATCAACTCGGATCAGGAGCCGCTGATCAATCTGCTCGACGCCCAGGCCTCGCTGCTCGAAGGCGACCATAAAGGCGCGCGGGAAAAGTTCGAGCGCATGCTCGACGATCCCGAGATGCGGCTGCTCGGCCTGCGCGGGCTCTATCTCGAGGCCGAGCGCCTCGGCGACCGCAATGCCGCGCGCCACTATGCCGGCCGTGCGGCGGCGGTGGCGCCGCAGCTTGCCTGGGCGGCAGAATCGACGCTCGAGGAGCTGACCGAACGCGGCGACTGGGACGGCGCGCTGAAGCTGGTCGAGGCGCAGAAATCGACAAGGCAGATCGAGCGCGACGCGGCCAACCGCCGCCGCGCCGTGCTGCTCACCGCCAAGGCGCAGGCGCTGGTCGACAGCGATCCGAACGCGGCCCGCACCGCGGCGCTCGAAGCCAACAAGCTGGCGCCGGATTTTGCGCCTGCGGCGGTCATCGCCGCCGATCTGGTTATCCGGCAAAACGACGTGCGCAAGGGCTCCAAGATACTGGAGGCCGCGTGGAAGGCCGAGCCGCATCCGGATATCGCCGAGCTCTACACCCATGCCAGGCCGGGCGATGCCGTGCTCGACCGCCTCAACCGGGCGAAGAAACTGCAGGAATTGAAGAAGAATCACGCCGAGTCGTCCATGACCGTGGCGCGGGCGGCGCTCGACGCGCAGGATTTTGCCACCGCGCGGCGCGAGGTGGAGGCCGCGATCCGCATGGATCGCCGCGAGGGCGCCTATCTGCTGCTCGCCGATATCGAGGAAGCCGAGACCGGCGACCAGGGAAAGGTGCGGCAGCTGCTGTCGAAGGCCGTGCGCGCCCCGCGCGATCCGGCCTGGGTGGCGGACGGCGTCATCTCCGAGCGCTGGGCGCCGGTGTCGCCGGTCACCGGCAAGCTCGACGCCTTCACCTGGCGCGCGCCGATGGAACGGCTTGGCCAGCTGATCGACAGCGAGACGGACGTTGCGGTGCCGGCGATCACCGCTGCGCAGCCCGCCGCACCCGCTGAAAAGGCGATCGATATTGTTGCCGACGCGCCCGCCCAGAAGCCGGTGCCGGCGAATGGCGGCGAGAGGGACGCGGCCGTTGCGGAAGCCGTCAGCGAAGCTGAAACCACCGGACGGGGTTCGGAATTACCGCCTTTGCCGGACGATCCAGGTGTCGCGCCGGAAGAAGAAGCGGATAAATCGCCGCGCCGGTTTCGTTTGTTCTGAGGTCGGGTTTTGGTGGGCAGGGAAAAGGTGTCGATGTTCGAGCGTGTGTTGTCCTTCCTGAGAGATCTGCCGGCTGCTGGCCATGCCAGGCCGAGCGCCGACGATCCGCGCGTCGCGGCCTCGGCGCTGCTCTACCATGTGATGAACGCCGACGGCGTGCGCCAGGACGTCGAATGGGAGCGGTTCAAGGAGATCCTGGCCGAGACCTATTCGGTGAGCGGCGAGGAGCTCGACGCGCTGGCCGCGGCCGGCGAGCGCGCCGACAATGAGGCGATCGACCTCTACGCCTTCACCAGCGTGCTCAAGCGCGATCTCGACGCCGAGGCGCGCAAGGCCTTCATCGGCCTGATGTGGGAAATCGTTTATGCCGACGGCGAGCTGCACGAGCTCGAGGACAACACGGTCTGGCGGGTCGCCGAGCTGATCGGCGTCGAGCGCCATGACCGCATCGAGGCGCGCCAAAAAGCGGCGGCCGAGGCGCCCGGCGCGCGGGGCAAATCGAGCGACGAATAACAGGACCCTTCGCCTTCCATGCCATCAAGACCGAGGCCGAGACCAAGAATCCTGATCGTGCTGCATCAGGAGAATTCGAGCCCCGGCCGCGTCGGCCACATGCTCCTGGAAGAAGGCTTCGATCTCGACATCCGCAGGCCGCCGCTCGGCGATGGGCTGCCCTGCACGCTGGACGATCATGCCGGCGCTGTGGTGTTCGGCGGGCCGATGAGCGCCAATGACGAGGACGAGTTCGTCCGCCGCGAGACGGACTGGCTGCAAATCCCGCTCAAGGAGAACCGGCCGTTCCTCGGCATTTGCCTCGGCGCGCAGATGCTCACCAACCATCTCGGCGGCAAGGTCGAGGGCCATGGCGAGGGCCTGGTCGAGATCGGCTGGTATCCGCTGAAGGCGACCGACGCCGGCAAGAAACTGCTGCACTGGCCGGAGATGGTCTACCAGTTCCACCGCGAAGGCTTTTCGCTGCCGAAGGAAGCGACGCTGCTGGCGACGGCGGAGACCTATCCCAACCAGGCCTTCCGCTATGGCGAGAATGCCTGGGGCATCCAGTTCCACGGCGAGCTGACCCGGATGATGATGCAGCGCTGGGTGGTGCGCGGCGCGCATCGCTTCGAATTGCCCGGCGCGCAGCCCGGCCGCGACCATCTCGGCGGCAGGCTGATCTGGGACATGCATCTCAAGCGCTGGCTGAGCGAATTTCTGGGGCTGATTTTTGGTAGGCCGGCCTCGGGTAGAGCAAAACCGATTGCCCTGAACGGCCGAGCTTGACCCGAAGACGACTTACGCCTGCCGAGGCGCGCGCCTATCTGCTCGTTTCTTGCGAATCCCGGGCGGAAGGCAGGCTGGCCTCGAGGAAGCGGTGCCAGGCGCCGCCAAGAACAAGCGCGGTTTCGGCCGCACCGAATCCCGCCGAGGAAAGGCCTTGCGCCAACTTCGCAAAATCGAGGTTCGATCTGAACCAGGATGGCTGACCCGGAAAGCTCGCGGTCGCCTGGATCTCGCGGGTCCAGCGACCCTCGCGCATCCAGCGCACGATGCTGTCGGGCTGGTCCTGGCAGAGATCCGAGCCGATGCCGAGATGATCCGCCCCCATGATCCCGGCCGCTTCGGCAGCCATCTTTCCGAACTGCTCCAGCGTGGTGTCCGAGCCGTTCGGGAGGTGCAGCGGATAGAGCGAAAGGCCGAGCAGCCCCTCCTTTGCGCGCAATGCCTGCAATACGGCCCTGGAGACATTACGGTTGCTGTCGCGCAGCCAGCGCGGATTGGCGTGGCTGATGACCACCGGCCGCTCCGAGAGCGCGATCGTTTCCAGCGCGGTCCGCTCGCCCGCATGCGACAGATCGATGATCATGCCGAGCCGGTTCATCTCGGCGATGGCCTCGCGCCCCATCCGCGTCACGCCGCTGTCCTCCTTCTCCATCCAGCCGCAGCCGAGCAGCGACTGGTTGTTGTAGGTGAGCTGCATGAAGCGGATGCCGAGATCGAAGAGCATTTCGATCAGGCCGATGTCGTCCTCGATCGGCATCGGGTTCTGCAGGCCAAGCAAGATCGCCGTGCGGTTCGTGGCCCGCGCCCGCTCGATGTCGCCGGCATCGCGCGCCAGAAGGATCAGGTCCTCATTGTCGCGAAGCCAAGTGCGCCAATCGACGAGATGGCGCACTGTCTCGCGAAAACCTTCGTGATAGCCGACCGTGGCATGAACCGCGGTCAGCCCGCCCCGGCGCATCTCCTCGAAAATTTCGCGCGACCAGTTGCAGTATTGCAGCCCGTCGATGAGTACTTGCGGCGCGTCGCTGGTCATTCGGCCACGCCCGCGTGGATGTAGGATGTCTTGATCTGCGTGTAGAACTCGACCGCGGCGCGGCCCTGCTCGCGCGGGCCGTAGCTCGAAGCGCGAACGCCGCCGAACGGCACGTGGTAGTCGGTGCCGGCGGTAGCCAGGTTGACCATGACGCAGCCCGAGCGAGAGGCGTGGCGGAATTTCGTCGCGCGCGCCAGCGAGCGCGTGGCGATGCCGGCCGTCAGCCCGTAAGGCGTGTCGTTGACCAGCAGGATCGCCTCGTCGAGATCGTCGGCGGCAATGACGCAGGTTATCGGCGCGAACATCTCCTCCTGGTTGATGCGCATGCGCGAGCGACCGTTGAGGAAGACGGCAGGCGCCATGTAGTGGCCCCGATGCGCCAGGTCGAGCGCTTCGCCGCCGGTCGCAAGCTCCGCTCCTTCGTTTATGCCAAGCGTCACATAATCGAGATTGGCCGAGAGCTGCTCGGCACTGACGACCGGCCCCATCTGGACGCCGGCCGCAAGCGCATGGCCGACCTTGAGGGCTTTGGTTTTCACCAGCAGCTTGTCGACGAAGGCGTCGTGGATCGGCCGATGGACGATCAGGCGGGACGCCGCCGTGCATTTCTGCCCGGTGCCGCCGAAGGCGCCGTTCACGGCAAGGTCGACGGCACGGTCGAGGTCGGCATCGTCCATGATCACGAACGGGTTCTTCGACCCCATTTCGAGCTGCAGCTTCACGAACCGCGCAGCGGCCAATGCCGCGATGCCGGAACCGACGGCACCGGAGCCGGTGAAGCTCAACCCTTGTATGTCGGCATTGGCGGCAAGCTCGCGGCCGATCGTCGACCCCGATCCCATGACCAGGCTGAACAGGCCTTTCGGGATCGCCTGCCGGCTGATGATCTCGGTCAGCGCCCAGGCGCTGGCCGGGGTGATGCTGGCCGGCTTCCAGACCGCGGCATTGCCGAAGGCGAGCGCCGGCGCGATCTTCCAGGACGCGGTGGCGATGGGGAAATTCCACGGCGAAATGATCGCGACGACGCCGAGCGGTTCGCGCTCGATCAGAACGTCCACGCCAGCCCTGACGGAATCGGCCGAGGAGCCGAGATTGCGCAAGGCTTCAGCCGCGAAATAGGTGAAGAACTGGCCGGCGCGATAGACCTCGCCGACGCCCTCGGGAAGGGTCTTGCCCTCCTCGCGCGAAAGCAGTTCGCCAAGCTCCTTCGAGCGCGCCATCAGTTCGCGACCGATGGCGTCGAGAACGGCGGCTCTCGCTTCGAGCCCGGCCGCGGCCCATTCCCGTTGCGCGCCTTGCGCCGCCGCCACGGCGTCGTGGACGTCGGACGGCCGCGCCTGGACAAAGCGCCCGACGATGTCGGTCACGTCGGAGGGATTGACGTCCTCGACCCAGTCGGCGCCATCGCGCCATTCGCCTGCAACGAAGTTCTGACCATTCAGCATCGTGTTCGACCTGCATCAATTCGGTTGACAACGACCTAACCAATGCTGTGAACTTCAATCAAGCTCAATTTTTGGCGCAAATGTTCAGGCAAGCTTAACAGTGACCAAAACCATCAGCCTGACCGGCATGCGCAGCTTCGTCGCGGTCTGTGAGACCGGCGGCGTGCGCGCCGCCGCCGATCAGATCGGCCGCACCCCGTCGGCCGTGTCGATGACCTTGAAACAGCTGGAAGATGACATCGGCGCGCCATTGTTCGAGAGCGAGCGCAAGGGCGCGCTTTCGCCGGTCGGCCGCATCGTGCTCGACGAGGCGCGCGCAATGATCGCGCATTACGACCGTGCCTGCCTGGCAATGACCAGCTATGCGGCGGACCGGCAGGGCCGCTGCGACGTTGCCAGCGTGCCTTCGGTCGCCGTGACCTTGCTGCCGCGCGCCATCGCCCAGCTTCGCGCCGAGGGCAGCCGGTTCGACATCCACATCCGCGACAGCGATTCCAGCGCCATCGTCGACGCCGTCGAAAACGGCATGGTGGAAGTGGGGCTGTGCGTGCTCGCCGCCAGGCGGCCGCAGCTCAGCTTCGAGCCCCTGTTCCACGAACCGCTCGATTTCGTCTGCCCGGCCGATCATCCTCTGGCAAAATCCAAGCGCCCGTTGAAATGGGCGCAGCTCGACGGCGAGAACTTCATTCGAAACGGCGCCGCCGCGGCGCTCGGGCTTGCCGAGACCGAGGCGCTCGCCGCCGGCTCGAAACTCACCGCGACCAATGTGAGCTCCAACCTGGCGATGGTGGAGGCAGGGCTCGGCGTCACCATCCTGCCCCGGCTCTGCCGCTGGAAAAGCAGCCATGACGTGCGCTTCGTTCCTCTTGCCGACCCGCGCTCGAGCCGGACCGTGGGCTGGATCGCCAAGGAAGGCCGCAACCTGCAGCCGGCGTCGCTGCGGTTCATCGAATGCATTCGCCTGCAGACGCGGGCGAGCGAAGGAGAGTTCGGCTATGCGGCGGCATGATTGGCGGATGACCGGATGACGCGCCTGACGCAAGCCCGCATCGAGAGGCTAGCCCACACCGCGCTGCTGCGCCATGGCGCCAGCGAGGCGCAGGCCCGTGCGCTCGCCGCAGCCATCGCGGCAGCCGAACGCGACGGCCTGAAGTCGCATGGCCTGATGTACCTGCCGACCTATTGCGAGCATTTGACCTGCGGCAAGGTGCTGGGACAGGCCGAGCCGCGCTTGACGCGTCCGGCTCCGGCGGTCGTCGCCGTCGATGCCGGCAACGGCTTTGCGCACGCGGCCATCGCCATCGGCCTGCCGGCGCTGATCGAGGCGGCGCGCTCGCAAGGCGTGGCGGCGCTGGCCATCCGCAATTCCTACAATTGCGGCGCGCTCGGCTATCACACCGAACGTATCGCCCGGGACGGCCTGGTCGGTCTGGGCTTCACCAACGCGCCGGCCTCGATCGCGCCCTGGGGCGGCCGCAAGGCGGCCCTCGGCACCAATCCGTGGTCGCTGGCCGTCCCGGACGGGCACGGCGGCGCGCGCTTCGTCATCGACCAGAGCGCCAGCGTCGTCGCCAAGAGTGAGGTCATCAAGCGGGCCCGCGCCGGCGAGCCGATCCCGCCCGGCTGGGCTTTCGACGCAAGCGGCGAGACGACCACCGATGCCGGCGAAGCGTTGAAGGGTACGATGGCGCCGGCGGGCGCCTACAAGGGCGTCGGCTCCGCATTGCTGGTGGAGATCTTTGCCGCATGCCTGACGGGAGCCAATCCCGGGCTGGTCGCCAGCCCCTTCTCCGGCACGGCCGGCGGCCCGCCTGGAACCGGCCAATTCTTCCTGGCGGTCTCGCCCGAAGCGACATCGGCCGGGGCATTCGCGGGCAATCTGCAAACCGTCGCCGGCGCCTTCATCGGCGAGGCGAGGCTTCCGGGCACAAGGCGCTTCGGCGCGCGCGAACAGAACGCCAAAGAGGGCATCGAGGTAGCGGCGGAAACGCTTGCCACCTTGGAAAAGCTCGCAGGGACCGCCGCATGACGGCGATCGCGCTGCGCCCGCCCGAGATCGTCATGCGCCTGCAGCGGCTGGGCGCCGCGCATCCGACGCGGCTCAGTTTTCTGCGCCAGCTGATCCGCCGCGCCACCAGGGAGAAATGGCAAGTGCGCAAGCACCTGTTCGATCTCGACGACCAGGGATTCGGGCGCGCGGTCTATGCGGTCGAGACGCCGGCAAGGACCTACAGCCTGGTCGCGTTCTCGACCCCGCTCGACGACGAGAAGCGGTCCGACCGGGTGATCGCGCAGGCCTGGGACACGAGCTACGTGCTTTACGACGGATTGCCGGACGCCGCCGAAATCGCGCGGCTGGAGGCAAATGCGCCGCTGCAGGAGGCAGGCCGCTACACCAGAAGCGAACTGGTGCTGGCGCGTGCCAACAAGAGCGTGCGGCTGTTCGAGGAAGTCGCCGCGGCACTGGCACAGGGACGACAGCCGGACGAGGAGCAGTTGCTCGGCGTCGGCTATCTGCTGCGCACCACGGCGGTTTACGGCAATGGCAAGTTCGGCATCGCCGATCGCGACGAGATCGCAACACGGCCGGAGCTTGCGGGATCCTTCCAGGCGGAAATGCTCACGGTCTGGCTGATCCGATCCTTCACGCTCGATCTTGTCGACCACATCGCCTATCGCCGCAATCCGGCCGGCGCGGCAAGGCTGGCGCCGGATTTGCGCCGAGCGCTCGGCGTGGGCAATGCGACGGGGCTCGGCATGGCGCCGTTTCTCGTGCGCCATCCGTTGTTGACGCATAGCTGGTTCCTGGCCCGCGAAACCGCGCTGGCGCGGGTGCGCGTCGAACCGCAAGCCGGTGCGACGGAACGAGACGGTTTCTTGAAAGCGCTCGCCGATCTGCGCCAGCGCGTTGCCCGCTGGCATAGCGACGATGCCCGCCAGGCCGCCGCGACCTTGTCGCTGGCCGCCGATCTCGACGCGCTGGCCGAAAACCTCGACCGGCTTCTGGCGCAGCCCCGCCCCTGGGATGCGCTCTATCGCTTCGCCGAAGACCATTTCTCGCTCGAGGGGCAGGAGGCCTGCTTATCGCTGATCCTCGAGCCGCACGGTGCCCTGATTGACGAGCTCGGCGACACGATGAAGGCCGACGAGACGCCCGGCCATGCCATTGACGGCGCCATGAGCTGCGCCTCGCTTCGTCAGGCGCTTGTCGCCTCTTATTCCTGGGCGGCCAAGGTCGACTTCGCTGAGCCGTCCGCCAACGCGCGCTTCTGGTATGTCTCGGCGGAGAAGCTCGAGCCCCGGCTCGGCGAACGCTTCGAGGAGGACGGCGCCGATCTCGAACAGCCTTTGGCCACCGCGCGCGACGCGCTCAGCCTGGTCGAGGCTCTTGCGGGGGAGCCACCCACGGCCAGTGTCGCGGACTTCCTGCTGCGCCGGCCCGAATGGCGCCACGCGGTGCGGCGGGCCCAGATCGTCGCCAGGTTTCCCTATGCCGAAATCCACGACAATCTGATCGGCGCCGACTTGCGGCCCGTCGACATCTTGCGCGCAAAGCTCGCTTTCTTCGGCGCGCGCAGCTTCGATCCGCGCTCCGACCGCTGGCTGCGGATCGCGCTGTTCAGCGGCGAGCCCCTGATCGAGGATGTCGCCGCCATGGCGCCGGCAGGAGAGGCGGCGTGATCGACCTGTCGCTCAACGAGGTGGAAACGCTGAGCACCAAGGCGGCGCGGGGCGCCGGATTTTCATGGGGACTGGCCGAGGATATCGGCCGCGCGGCACGCCGGATCGCGGTCGAGGACGACAAATGGGGCGTAGCCATGCTGAGCCTTGCCGAAAACGCGCAGTCCTTCGCGGCGCCCGACCCTGCCCGCGCGGCGCGCTGGCGAAAAGGCGAGACGGACAAGCCGGCCGAAACGCCGCTTTGCCCGATCCGAACCGCGGCTTTGCTGCTCGACGATCCGCTTCCAGCGAGCGCGCTGCCGCTGGCGATCATCGATGTCGGCCTGCCTATCTGGCTCGACGCCATGCTGCGCCGCTCGGCCATGCGCATGGCGCGGCCCGTGGGGCCGGTGACGCGCGCCGATGTCGTCATCGAACGCCGCCCCGAAATCGAGCAACCCGCCTCGGGCCGGCGCGGCGCGATCGACGAGCGGACGCTTGCGGCGCTCAATTCCTTCGCCACCAGAACTTATGTGCCGGAAAGCGAAGGGTCGCGTGTGCGTGGTGCCGGCGGCGGCCGGGTGGACGACGAATAAGGGGAGAAAAAAATGAGCGCAGCCGACGGCCAGAAGATCGCCATGCGCGGAGCGGGTTATTACTCGGCCAACACCGTGGGCGCCAAATACGTCATCGACAAGGTCGGCGATCTCGTCGTCGAGGCCGTCGCCGGCATGCCCCGGCTGGCCGACGGCCAGCCATTCGCCATCGCCGATTTCGGCGCGGCCGACGGCGGCACCTCGATGGACATGATGCGGCGGCTGGTCGGCGCCGTTCGGGAGAGGGAACCGGACCGGGCGATATCGATCACCTACACCGACCTGCCCCACAATGATTTCTCGACGCTGTTCCGGCTCAGCCAGGGACTGCTTGGCACCTCGACGGAGGTTCCGCTGGCCGAGACACCCGGGCTCTACATCTTCGGCAGCGGCACCAGCTTCTATCGCCAGATCGTGCCGGACAATTCGCTCTCGTTCGGCTTTTCCGCCACGGCGATGCACTGGATCAGCAAGCGGCCCTGCATGATCGCCGACCATGTCCAGGCTGTCGGCGCGACCGATGCCGAGCGGGCGCAGTTTCGGGCCCAGGGGCTGCGCGACTGGGAGACGATCCTGCTGGCCAGGGCGCGCGAGCTCAGGTCGGGCGGCAGGCTGGCGCTGGCCAATTTCTGCGTCGACGAGGAAGGGCGCTATCTCGGACACACGACCGGGGTCGATATGTTCGACGGCTTCGCGCGCCATTGGCGCGACCTGGCTCAGGCGGGGCGGATCAGCGAGACGGAATATGTCAACGCGACGTTCCAGCAATTCTACAAGACGCCGGGCGAGTTCGCGGCACCCTTCCGCGATCCGGCTTCGCCGGTGTCGCAGGCCGGACTGAGGCTGGAAAACATCTTCACCATGGTGACGCCGTGCCCCTATGCCGAAGCCTTCCGGGTCCATGGCAATGCGCAGACCTTCGCCAGGGCCTATGTGCCGACGCTCCGCTCCTGGTCGGAAACCGTCTTTGCCAACGCGCTCGACCCCTCGCGTCCCGCGGCCGATCGTTCCGCAATCGTCGACGCTCTTTACGGCGCGTACGAAGCCGATGTCGCGCGCGCCCCCGAAGGCCATCGGATGGACTACGTCCACTGCATGACGGAGATCGTCAAAGGATAAGTGGTACCGAAACCTATGCGCCCCGCACTTGCGCCTGGTCTCGGTCGTGGGATGTCAAGGAGACCACGCCGAACTTCGCGCCGCTCGGTATCAGGTGCTTGTGCGAAATCCCCGGGGTTAAGGAATTTCAAGGCACTGGTTCAGCGGCAAGTTCCTGTATTTTCCCGAGGAGATTTTTGACGAGCAGCTGGTAGACGCGCGTGAGTTCGTCCGGTGATAATTCAACTCTGATGTCGTACTTGCCGGAATAGTTCACCTGCAGATCAACGGTTCCGAACAGCGTCGCTGCGCCATCGCGAATGTCGGTCGCCACGGCCATGTTCGCCAATGGCTGATCCAGCAGAATGACGCCTGGTTCTCCGGGATGATTGTGCGTCGTCGTGCGTATTTTCACAACGTAATCCTCCTGTCAGGTGAGAGCCCGCCTCTCCACATCGGCATCGGGCCCTGTCCAAAATAGAAGCCATCCCCTCAAAACGCGAGGAACAAAAATGGATGGTATCGGCGCGGCCACGAATCTGTGTTATGCGCCGCCCGATCAATCAAAGGACGACACCCTGTGAACGAACTGACCGTGGCCGAGGCGACCGAAAGCATCTACGCCTCACTCCGAGCGGACAATGCCGATATCGACGCCCATATCGCGGCACTCAAGGCAGCGCTGGCGCGAGAGGGGAAAAAACAGGCGGTGTTCGATCCAACCAGGCTGGTGCAGAACAACCGCGCCGGCCGCAAGTTGATGCAGGCCTATTTTCGGCAGCGCGGCGTTAGCGTGAGTTTTTCGGAGTAGAAGCTGCTCCTATCTCATTAAGCGACGGCGGCGCCTGATTGGCCCGAGTGTCGGATCCAGTGGCCTAGATCCAGAACTTTATCAGTTGCGGCTGTTGAGGTGCTGTACCTGGCGCAGCGCCGGAAACAGATAGGCCCACAGGCCGGCGACGGCGATGGCGCCGATGCCGCCGATCACCACTGCGGGAACCGTGCCGATCAGCGCCGCCATCGTGCCGGCGCGGAATTCGCCGACCTCGTTGGAGGCGCCGACAAAGACCTGGTTGACGGCGTTGACGCGGCCGCGCACCTCGTCCGGTGTCCAGAGCTGGATCAGCGTCTCGCGGATATAGACGCTGAACATGTCGGTGGCGCCGAGCAGGGCGAGCGCCACGATCGACAGCCAGGTGATGGTCGAGACGCCGAACAGCACGGTGAAGGCGCCGAACAGAGCGACGAAGCCCAGCATGATCTTGCCGGCATGGTCGCGGATCGGATGGCCGGCAAGCCAGACGGCGACGCAGATGGCGCCGATGCCCGGCGCCGAGCGCAGCAGGCCGAGCCCCCAGGGGCCGAGCTCCAATATGTCGCGCGCATAGACCGGCAGCAGCGCCGAGGCGCCCGACAGAAGCACGGCGAACAGGTCGAGCGAGATCGCGCCGAGGACGATCTTCTCGCCCCAGATATAGCCGAAGCCGGCAAACAGCGTCTGCATCGTCGGCTTGTCGGTGGCCGTCTGCTGGGCGGGCTTGGGAATGGTGAAGATGAGCGCGGCCGCGGCGAGCATCAGCACCGCGGCGGTGGCGTAGGCGACTTCCGCCGAAACGCCGTAGAGCAGGCCGCCGGCGACCGGGCCGACGATGGTCGCCGTCTGCCAGGCCGACGAGTTCCAGGCGATCGCGTTGGCGAAATCCTCCTGCGGCACGAGATTGGCGAACAGCGAGGACGAGGCCGGGCCGTAGAAGGCGCGGGCGATGCCGAACATCACCAGCACGATGAAGATCGGCAGCGGGCTGGTCAGGCCGCGCAGCGTCAGAAGCAGCAGGGCCAACGCGCAGCCGGCCTCGACCAGAGTCGCCAGGGTCATGATCAGGCGGCGGCCGAAGCGGTCGGCGACCACGCCCGTGACCAGGACCAGAAGCAGCGAAGGCAGGAACTGGACGATGCCGACAATGCCGAGGTCGAACGGGTCGCGGGTCAGATCATAGACCTGCCAGCCGACGGCGACCGACACGATCATGGTGGCGAAGGTGGTGAGGAAGCGCGCCGTCCAATAGCTGAGGAACGGGCGGTGGCGGAAAGCAGCGTAGCGCTGCTCCGGCGATACTTGTTCTGCGGTCATGGAGGTAGGCCCCGTTTCGAAAAACATTGGCCAGCGGGGCACTTCCCGAATGGGCGCTGTTCCGGCCAATGAAACTTAATAAAGTTCGCGGGGCATATGCTTCAAAATCGAGTTTGGATCAAGGGCTTTTGGACTTTTCAGCCGATTGCACGAGGAAGTTACCGCCTTAGAGCAGCCGAGATGGCCGCCAACCCGCCGCGCAACTCCGCTTCCTTCGGCCAGCCGAAGCCGAGGCGGAAGAAGCGTTTCGGCATCTCGAACCAGTGGCCGGGACCGACATAGGTGCCGTGCTCTTCCAGCAGCCTGGTGTAGAACTTGTCGAGGTCGAAGCCGGCATCGACGTTGAGTCGGGGGAAGCCGACGACACCACCTTGCGGCCGCACCCAGTCGACGAGAGGCTCGCCTTCGATCCAGGCCTGGACGATGTCGCGGCGCCTGGCCATTTCGGGGAGAAGCGAGGCGAGAAGGGCGTCACGGCGTTCGAGCGTGGTGCGGGCGATCGCTTCGTCGATGACGCTGCCGCAGATGCCGATCTGCTCCTTGGCGGCGAGGAAGGTTTCCTGCAGTTCCGGATCGTGGGTCACCAGCCAGCCGATGCGGATGCCCGGAATTCCGAACGCCTTGGACAGCGAGCAGACGCTGATGGCGCTTGGGCTGAGCGAGGCCGCCGCGGGCAGGCGTTCGCCGTAGGAGAGGTCGCGATAGGTCTCGTCGACCAGCAGCCGGCACTTGCGATGTTCGGCGAGCGTAATCAACGCGTCGAGATCGGCGCGTGTCATCATCGTGCCGGTCGGGTTGTGCGGGCAGGTGACGCTGATCAGTTTCGTGTTCGGCCGCAGCTCTGCCTTCACACGGTCGATGTCGACGGCAAAGCCCTGGTCGAAATCGAGATCGACATAGGAGATGGCGCAGCCGATCGCCTTGGGTGTCTCGATGTTGGTGGCGTAGTTCGGCCGCACGACCACGAGATGGTCGCTGGCCGAAAGAAGCGACGTGGCGATGATGAACAGCGCGCCGGCCGCACCCGCGGTCACCAGCACATCGTCGGGAGAAACGCCCCTGTCCTGCCCGGCGATCAGCGCCCGCAAGTCCTTGTCGCCGCGATGCTCGCCATAGAACAAGGTGAGGTCGGGCAGCGCGAGGCCGATGTCGGACAGTTTCTGGTCGGCGATCGAGCTTTCGGAAAGGTTGTAGCGGATGCGGCCGTAGCCGTATTCCTCCGGCGCTTCCTTCTCGATCACCATTCTGGCGTAGTTCATGGCTATGTCCCCCAGCGGTTGATCGTTCATGGAAACGACAAACCGATCGTCCTGTTTGCAATTCCGGACGCTTCACGCTTTTCCTGGAATTGCTCTGGTCTCCGGCCGCATCCAAGCCATAAAAGCAGGAAGCCTGCCAAGGCGGATTCCTCGGCAGGCTTGCTTAAACCATTGGTGCAGGCGCGTTATTTCAGGCCGTCGCCTTGGCCTTCCTGCCCTTTGCGGGCTTCGCCGGCACCGGTTCCGCCTTGCGGCCGAGGCCGATCGACTTGGCGAGCTGCGAGCGCGACGCCGCATAGTTGGGCGCGACCATTGGGTAATCCACGGGGAGGCCCCATTTGGTGCGGTAGGCTTCGGGCGTCAGGCCGAAATGCACGCCGATATGGCGCTTCAGCGATTTGAACTTCTTCCCGTCCTCGAGGCAGATGATGTAATCCGGCGTCACCGAGCGCCTGGGATTGACGGCGGGAACCGGCGGGGGTGCCGCGGGCTCCGCCGGCCGGCTTATCCCGCCGATCGAGGAGGCGACGCTGGCGATCAGTTCGCCCAGGCCCGAAGCAGGCAGGCGGTTTTTCGCGACATAAGCCGATACGATGTGAGCGGTGAGTTCGAGCAGGTCGACTTCCCTGGCTGTGCTGGTGTCCTCGTCCACGTAGTCCCTCCATATTGCCGCAAGGCCGCGAAAACGCTGCGGTCTTCGCGGTGTGTAATGTCAAAGCGCCGCGAGCGTTGTTTTGCGAATCCGGAAAGGTGCTTGGCGCCGCAGGCCCGCGAATTCCTAGTCGGCAAATCTGCGCGACGCAATGATCTGTCGTGTCACTACACGCTGTTTTGAACAATTATACTGAAATGTAACAATATCAGACGATCAGCGCCTTGTCGCGCCATAGTCGAAATCCACCCGCGAAAGCGCGAGTGTTGTCGCCGCGCCGGGATTTTTCAGGCAATTCATCGAGCTTGTCGACATTGCCGCCGCCGATCACGACATAGTCCGGCTGCAAGGCGGCGCGAAGCCTGTCGACCACGTCGAATACGTATTTGCGCCATCTCTTCTTCCCGCGCTTTACCAGGCCGCGTTCGCCGACATAATCCTCGAAACTGGCGCCTTTTTTGTAGGGCAGGTGGGCAAGCTCCATGGGCTGCCCGACATTCTTGATGATCATGGCGGCGCCCAGGCCCGTGCCAAGGCCGAGGAAGAGCATGCGGCCGCCGTCATAGCTGCCGATCGCCTGCATCAGCGCGTCGTTGACGAGCTTCACCGGCTTGCCGAAGGCGGCGGTGAAATCATAGCCGTTCCAGCCCTTGCCGAGATTGAAGGGGTCGAGCGAGGGCTTGTTGTCGCGCACGGGACCGGGATAGCCCATCGAGATGACGTCGTAGTCCAGGTCCTCCGCCAGTTTCTTCACCGAAGCGACGACCTGGTCAGGGGTCAGGCTCGGCCCGGACGCGACGCGGCGCATCTCACCGCCGGCACTGGTGAGGATTTTTACATGCGAGCCACCGACATCGATGGCGAGCACGATCGGATCGCTGCTCGCCGCGGCGGTTTTTGCTGTCTTCGCCATCCCGTCCTCCCCGAAGTTACTTGCTCGGATTGATCCAGCCATCGGGCGGGCCGAAGCCGTTCATGGCATCGGCCGGCCCCCAGGTCTTGGGCGCATAGATTGCCGGTGCCGTGGTGTCGCCGAGCACCGGGCCGACGATGCGCCAGGCAAGCTCTGCCGCGTCCTGGCGCGTGAAGAGCTGGCCGTTGCCGTTCATGGCGTCGCCGATCAGCCGCTCATAGGGCGGCATGTCGCCCTTGGTGTCGTCGAGCGCGGTCAGCTCAACCTGCTCGCCGATCATGTCGTCGCCGGCGACCTTGCGCTGGGCGCCGATCGAGATCGCCACCTGCGGGTCGATGCGGAAGCGCACATAATTGGCGTCGCCCGGCTTGATCGGGTCGAAGACGTCGAGCGGCGGCCGCTTCATACGCACGATCACCTCGGTGGCGTGCACCGGCATGTTCTTGCCGGCGCGGATGAAGAAAGGCACGTCCTGCCAGCGCCATGTGTCGACGAAGAAGCGCACCGCCGCGAAGGTTTCGACCGGCGAGTTGGGCCTGACGCCCGGTTCGGCCAGATAGCCGTCGAACTGGCCACGCACGACATCGCCCTTGGTCAGCGTGCGAATGGCGCGCAGCACCTGCACCTTCTCGTCGATCAAGTCGTCGGCCGAGCGGCCGACCGGCGGTTCCATGGCCAAAAGCAGCAGGATGTTGAGCAGGTGGTTCTCGATCACGTCGCGGATGCAGCCGACGTCGTCATAGAATTTGCCTCGGCCCTCGATGCCAAAATCCTCGGCCATGGTGATCTGCACGCTTTCGACGAAGTTGCGGTTCCAGATCGGCTCGAGGAAGGCGTTGGCGAAGCGGAAATAGAGCAGGTTCTGGATCGCTTCCTTGCCGAGATAGTGGTCGATGCGGAAGATCGACTGTTCGTCGAACACCAGATGCAGCACCCGGTTCAGCCAGCGCGCCGACTGCAGATCGTGGCCGAACGGCTTTTCCACCATCAGCCGCGCGCCGCGCGCGGTGCCGGACTGCTCCAGTCCTTGCACGACGGTTTCGAACATGGTCGGGGGGACGGCCATGTAGTGCAGCGGCCGCTGCGCGGAACCCAGCGCCGTCTTCAGCTTCTCGAAGGTCGCGCCGTCGCGGTAGTCGCCGCTGACATAGCGCAGCAGCGAGGCGAGCTTGGCGAAGACCCCGTCGTCGATCGAACCCAGCGCCGTGACGATGCCGTCGCGGGCGCGGTCCACCAGTTTGGGGAGTTCCCAGGGGTCGAAGGCGACGCCGATCACCGGCTCGGTCAGCGTCCCCTTGGCGACCATCTGGTAGAGCGCCGGGAAAATCTTCTTGTGCGCAAGGTCGCCGGTCGCTCCGAAAAGCACCAGCGTGTCGGACCTCTCCTGGCTCATGCCGTTTCTCCCCTCACGCCTTCGGCTTTTCGATATGGCCGCCGAAGGCGTAGCGCATGGCGGACAAAAGCTTGTCGGCGAATTGCGATTCGCCCTGCGAGGAGAAGCGGTCGAACAGCGCCGAGGACAGCACCGGCGCCGGGACGCCGGTGTCGATCGCCGCCTTCAGCGTCCAGCGGCCTTCGCCGGAATCGGAGACGCGGCCGCCGAACTGGGCGAGCGCCGGATCGCTCTTCAACGCGCCGGCGGTGAGATCGAGCAGCCAGGAGCCGATGACGCTGCCGTGCCGCCAGACCTCGGCGACGGCGGGCAAGTCGACGTCGAACTGGTAGTATTGCGGGTTTTCCAGCGGGCTGGTTTCGGCGTCGGCGGTGCGCTGCCTTTTGCCGGCATTGGCCGACTTCAGGATGTTCATGCCCTCGGCATAGGCGGCCATGACGCCGTATTCGATGCCGTTATGCACCATCTTGACGAAGTGGCCGGCGCCGCTCGGCCCGCAATGGAGATAGCCGAAGGGCGCCGTGCCGGCATCCTTGGGCGGGTTGGCGCCCGCATCGGCGCCTGGCGCCAGCGTGGCGAAGACCGAATCGAGATGCTTAACCGCATCGTCGGGGCCGCCGATCATCAGGCAGTAACCCCGCTCCAGGCCCCAGACGCCGCCGCTGGTGCCGACATCGACGAAGTTGATGCCTTTCACCGCCAGCTTCGCCGCCTGGTCGACGGCATCGTGGTAGTAGGAATTGCCGCCGTCGATGATGATGTCGCCCGGCTCCATCAGTGCTGCGACCTGGTCGACGATCTTGCCGGTGATCGCGGCCGGCAGCATCAGCCAGGCGCAGCGCGGCTTGGCGAGCTTGCCGACGAATTCCTCCAGCGAGGCCGCGCCAATGGCGCCGTCCTTGACCATGCCGGCGACGCTTGCCGAATTGATGTCGTAGACGACGCATTCATGGCCGTCGCGCATCAGGCGCCGCACCATGTTGGCGCCCATCCTGCCCAGTCCCATCATTCCGATCTGCATGGTTTCATCCCGATTGCTTGAGGAAAGGAGAAATCTACTGGCCCTGTTGCGTCGATTTATGACGCGTCGATGCCGACGCTGAAGTCGACATTCTCCCAACGCATCGCCCCGGGCCAGAAAAAAGTGAAGACGATGGTGGTTCCCGGCCGCAGGCGGCTAACGGGCAAATCCACCAGATGAATGCCGAACGCATTTTCGGCCGTCCTGCTGTCCTGCACGGTCAGCCACTTGTCGCTGCTCCAATGGACGACGCCGGGCGCCGACAATTCGACGCGAAGAGCCTTGCCGGCGGGAATGGAGCGGATCTTGTTGTTGAAGCGCCAGATCCGCATCGGCGAGACCGTCTTGCCCTTGATGTAGCGCTCGACGCCCTGCGGCGGCAGGTCGAAGACGGCGCCGTCGCGCAGCGAGCGCAACAGCTTGATGTGCTCGGCATGCGCCCAGACCAGCGGCATGGCGCTGCCGGAAGGGGCGCCCAGCCGCAATTCACGGTCCGGCATGTCCGGGCGATCCCAGACCTGTTCCGGCAGAAGGCCGCCGACGCCCGCCGAGCGTTCGAAAGTCTCAAGCAGTTGCGCCGCTTTGTCCTTGCGGCCGGCGGCCAACTCGTAATGGGCGCGCTCGCCGGCAAGCAGCGGCCACGGCCGCCCCCGGCCGGTGCCGTCGAAGGGTGCCCCGTCCTCATGCTCTCCATAGCCGTCGCCGGTATAGCGGTACCAGAGCGGCCCTTGCGGCAGGTCGCGGCGCAGCTCGGCGTCGATCGCCTTGACGGTGTTGAGGATGCGCGGATCGTCAGCGGCTCTGAGCCCGAAACGCACCAGCGCCAGGGCATCCGGGCTGATGATGGCCTCGGCCGGTCTGTCGGTATCGGCCGGCGGCCGGTTCTTGATCGGCACGAAGCCGTTCTTCGGCGACGCGGCGCCGCCATCGTCGGGCGGGGCGATACGGACATAATAGCCTTCGATGCCCGCCCTGGTGCTTGCCGGGGTGCCGGTGACATAGGTCCAGCGCTCGATCTGGTCGTTCCAGCAATCGGCGATCTCGCGCAGGTAGTTTGCCGGCTCATTTTTACCGGAGGCGTCCAGCATGTCGGCAGCTGCGAGCAATGCGGCTATTTCCACGGCCAGCGTGAACGGGCTGTAGCCGGCGTCCTCTTCCCAGCGATCCTCGCCGGTGACCGGGCCGTTGCGCACGACATAGGCGGCCGCGTTCTCGATCATGGTCAGGAAGTCGGCGAGCCTCGACTTCTGCAGATGGCCGGCGCGGCGCAACGCATCGGCAAGCAGCAGCGGAAAGGCGCATTCGTCCATCTGGATGCCGGGCCAATAGGCGGTCCCGTCGGACCAGCAATTCTGCGGCCAATGGCCGTCCGGCTGCTGGATCGAACGCAGATAGGTGAGGATCTGCAGCGCCTGCCTGCCGTCGCCGGCGGCGAGGAAGCCGCCCGCCGTCTCGACCAGGTCGCGCGGCCAGACGAGGTGATAGCCGCCGAGATCGTCGTCGCCCTTGTTGAAACCCCAGGGGATCGACAGGCTGGCGACCGCGGCGCCGGGCCTTGCGAGGGAGAGATGCGTCGCCAGCACCGCGCTGCTGACGCGGTAGGCGTTCAGACCGGAGGCGGCGTGACGGTCGAGTTTTTCCAGCCCTGCCTGGAATGTCCGCCAGGTCTCGACATAGGTTTTCGCCGCCGGCTCGAAACCCTGTTGCAGGCTTGCAAGCGCAAGGTCGGCGGCTTCCTCCGGCGAAGCGCCGAAGCCCAGCGCCAGCAAGGCAACCGTTTTGCCGGCCGAAAAGCCGATCTCGCCGGTCAGCGCGACATTGCCGTTTTCGGCCGCCCGGCTGGAGGGATCGAGCCCGCCATTGTCGTGCAACTGCTGCCAGCCGTCGGAGAAGCCGACATAGCCGGCCGAGCAGGCGCCCCAGGGCAGGGAGGAGGCGAGCGCGAGCGAGACGCCGCGTCCGGTGGCAAAGAGAAGGCGCTCCCCCTTGTGCTCGCCGATCCAGGCGGTGTTGCCCATGCCGGCATTGACGAGATGCGGCGCCAGCAGCGCGTAGACGCGGTAATCGGCAGCTTGGCTCTTGAGGGCGGTGAAATGCATTTCCTGCAGCAGGACGGGTCGTTTCGAATCCGTAACGATGCGCTTCTCGATCTTGTAAGCGCCGTCGGAAGCGACGTTGGTCAGCCGGTAGCCGGGGACGCCGTCCTCGAAAGGTTCGACGGTGTGGGCCGCATCGCGCTTCTCTTCGGAAAAATAACCGCCGGGACCGGTCACGACCAGCCCCAGGTCACGCGTGCAGGCGCTGTCGAGGCGCGGATAATAGATTTCGTTCAGAATGCCGTGACTGATGGTGAACCAGAGCGGGCTTTTTGCCGAAAGCGCGGTGCCGACACCGCTTTTGGCGCTTGATGTCCAGCGTGCCGGTATTCCGGGCGCGCCTCGAGCAACGGTCGGCGTCACTGCCATGCAATCTGTCTCCTGCCCGTGTTCCTAGACCATGACGCGGCGGCTTATCAATCGTCGCACCGCAAGTTGATCGACGGCGCCAAGGCTTTGCAGTTGACAGCTTGCGGTTCGTCTGAATTTGTCTGACAATAGATAAAAAACAGGCACTGCACGTAACGATCATCAGGCAATATCAGCAACCTCGGGAGGAACCGACATGAAGAAACTGCTCGTATTGAGTGCACTTGCGGCGATGCTCGCCTCGGGCACCGCGCTTGCCGACACCAGCGGCAAGAAGATCGCCTTCTCCAACAATTATGCCGGCAATTCGTGGCGCCAGGCGATGCTCGACAGCTACGGCATCGTCACCAAGAAGGCGGTCGACGACAAGATCGTCGCCGCGGCGGACGTCTTCACCACCGCCGACAAGGAAGTGCCGACCCAAGCCGCGCAGGTGCAGAACCTGATCCTGCAAGGCTATGACGCCATCGTCATCAACGCCGCCTCGCCTGATGCGCTCAACGGCGCCATCAAGCAGGCCTGCGATGCCGGCATCACGGTCGTCTCTTTCGACGGTACTGTCACCGAACCCTGCGCCTACCGCGTCGTCGTCGACTTCAAGGACATGGGCAAGCAGGAAGTCGAGCAGATGGCCAAGTTCCAGCCCAAGGGCGGCAATCTGCTGGAAATCCGCGGTCTCGCCGGCACCTCGATCGACGATGCCATCCATGCCGGCATCCTCGAAGGCGTCGCCGCCCATCCGGAGTTCAAGATCGTCGGTTCGGTGACCGGCGACTGGGACCAGACCACGGCGCAGAAGGCGGTGGCGACCATCCTGCCATCGCTGCCCGATGTCGTCGGCATCGTCGACCAGGGCGGTGACGGCTATGGCGCCGCGCAGGCCTTCGCCGCAGCCGGCAAACCGCGCCCGACCATCATCATGGGCAACCGCCAGGACGAGCTGAAGTGGTGGAAGGAGCAGAAGGAAAAGGACGGCTACCAGACCTGGTCGGCCTCGATCGCGCCCGGCGTGTCGACGTTGGCCTTCTGGGTGGCGCAGCAGGTGCTCGACGGCCGCAAGGACATCCCGCACGATCTGCTGGTGCCTTATCTGGCCTTCACCCAGGACGATTTCGAGGCCGCGCTGCCGAACATCAAGGAAGGCGGCGTCGCCACCCACGAATACACGCAGGAAGACGCCATCGCGGCCATCAAGGCCAACATCAAGCAATAGTGGTGGGCAGGTTGCCGCCCGCATCGCCAACCGGATAAAAGTTGAGGATGCTCCAGGCTATTGCGGATATCGTCAGACTGGACGGCGCCGAAAAGCATTTCGGCGCCGTCCGGGCGCTTAACGGCGTCGACTTCCATGTCGGCGCTGGCGAATGCGTCGGGTTGGTCGGGCATAACGGCGCCGGCAAGTCGACGCTCATGCACATGGTGGCCGGCACGCTGCGGCCGGATGGCGGGCAGATCGCCGTGCGCGGCAATCAGGAGGCGAGCTATTCGGTGGCGCGGGCGCTCGAGCTCGGCATACGCTGCGTGTTTCAGGAATTGTCGCTCTGCCCCAATCTCAGCATTGCCGAGAATACGCGCATCAACCACCCCTCGCTCACCGGTTTCGGCTGGCGGCGCAAGGCCGCGGATCTCATCCGCGCCAAGCTCGACGAGATCTTTCCCGACCACGGCATTTCGGCGGACGATATCGCGGGCGACCTTTCGATCGGCAGGCGGCAGATGGTCGAGGTGGCGCGCGCCTTCACGCTGACCCGCGAGCCGCTGCACCTTGTCATCCTCGACGAGCCGACCTCCTCGCTCGATGCGCATACGGCGGGGCAATTGCTTTCATTCGTGCGCCGCTTCGTCGAAAAGGGCGGCAGCTGCATCCTGATCTCGCATGTGCTGGGCGAGGTGTTGCAGAACGCCGACCGCATCGTGGTGATGCGCGACGGCAAGGTGGTCGCGGCGGATGCCGCCAATGCCTTCGATCGCGATAAGCTGGTCGCCGCCATGGGTGGCGCCGAAGGGCATCACAAAGCCGCCGCCGAGGCCCGCAAGAGCGAGCCTGGCGCGCTCAGGGTTCGCGCGCGCCCGGCCAGGCAGCAGGACGGCAAGGAGCTTGTCGCCCGCGCCGGCGAGATCATCGGGCTTGCCGGCCTTGCTGGGCACGGCCAGACGGACCTGCTCCTGGCCATATTCTCAGCTGCCTCCCGCGCCAGGGCAGGCATCGAGGTCACCGCGCCGGTGGCGCTGGTCGCCGGCGACCGCCAGTCGGACGGCATCTTTTCGCAATGGTCGATCGCGCAGAATATCGGCATCCGCTCGCTGGCCCGGCTGCGCAACGGCCTGCTGATCTCGCCGCAGCGCGAGGCCGAGCTCGCCGAATTCTGGAAGCAGAAGATCGGCATCCGCACGCCGGACATGAACAACAACATCTTCTCGCTGTCGGGCGGCAACCAGCAGAAGGCGCTGTTTGCCCGCGCGCTCGGCTCCGACGCCGAGATCGTGCTGATGGACGACCCGATGCGCGGCGTCGATATCGGCACCAAGCTCGAAGTCTACGACCTCGTGCGCGAGGAGGCCGCCAAGGGCCGCACTTTCCTCTGGTACACCACCGAGACCGAGGAGCTCGACAATTGCGATCATGTCTATGTCTTCAAGAACGGCCGCATCGTCGCCAATCTTGGGCGCGACGAGTTGACGGAGGAAAAGATCATCCAGTCCTCGTTCGGCGATGCGGCCTGAGATGACCGCGATCGCTCCCGGCACGCTCCCGAAATCCTCGCCGCGCGGCAACGCTGCCCGGGCGCGCCTGCTGCGCGGCCTCTTGCCGGCCTTGTCGCTGGCGCTGGTGCTGATCGCGATCGCCTGGCTCAATCCGCGCGCCATCAGCTATTTCGGCTTCAACCTGATGCTCAACCTGGCGATCCCGATCGCGCTGGCGACGATCGCGCAGATGTTCGTCATCGCCGGCAACGAGCTCGATCTGTCCATAGGGACATTCGTCGGCTTCGTCGGCTGCGTGACTGCAACTTGGCTTAGGGATGCGCCGCTCATCGGCATCGTGGTTCTGCTGGGATCGATCGGCGTCTATGCCTTGCTCGGCGCGCTGATCCATCTGCGCAATTTGCCGTCGATCGTTGTCACGCTCGGCATGAGTTTCGTCTGGCAGGGGCTTGCCATTCTGGTTCTGCCCAAGCCGGGCGGCAAGGCGCCGGACTGGCTGCTTTCGATCATGTCCTTCAAGCCGCCCTACATCCCGTTTCCGATCCTTGCCGCGCTGCTGATCGCCGCGGTCGTGCATTTCGGCCTGATGCGCACCTCCTATGGCGTGATCCTGCGCGGTTCCGGCGGCAACGCCGCGGCGCTCAGGCGCGCCGGCTGGTCGCTGCTCCGCACCAAGGTGGTGCTCTTCGCTCTGACAGGCCTGTTCGGCGTGCTTTCCGGCATGGCGCTGATCGGCATCACCACCTCGGCCGACGCCAATATCGGCAACGGCTACACACTGCTGTCGATCGCCGGCGTCATCCTCGGCGGCGGCGAGTTCGTCGGCGGGCGCGTGTCGCCGATCGGCGCGGTGCTCGGGGCGCTGACGCTGGCGCTGGCCGCATCACCGCTCTTGACCTTCATGCACATCCCGCCCGACTGGCAGGTGGCCGCCAATGGCGCGATCCTGATCATCGTGCTTGCCGCGCGGGTGCTGATCAGCCGCAGGGAGAGGTAGCGATGGCCTCGCTGCGTATGGTGCTTGAAAAACCCTGGATCTGGTCCTTCGTCGGCGCGCTGGTCGTCTGGCTGGCAACGATTGTCTTCACCGGCGGCTATGGCGCCGGCGGCATGGTCACGGCGGCGCTCTCGCTTGCCGTCTTCACCGTCATCGTCGGCGTTGGCCAGATGTTCGTCATCACGCTGGGACCCGGCAATGTCGACCTGTCGCTGCCGGCCAATATCGGGCTGGCCAGCGCGGTCGCGATGAAGGTGATGGGCGGCAGCGATGCCATGATCGTCGTCGGGCTGCTCGCGGCACTTGCTTGCGGCGCCGCGATCGGCGCCATCAACTACCTGCTGATCTGGGCGCTGAGGATACCGCCGATCATCGCCACGCTGTCGGCGAGCTTCATCATCCAGTCCGTCGACATCAGCTATGGCCGCGGGTTGCAGATCAAGCCGCCGCCGGGCTTCGCCGACTTCACCAACTGGCAGGTGCTGGGCATTCCGGCGCTGGCGATGCTGACGGTGGTCTTCACCGTCGGCGCCGCGCTTGCGCTGCAGCGCATGATCTACGGCCGATCGGTGCTGGCGATCGGCCAGAACATCCGCGCCGCCTGGCTCGCCGGCGTCCATGTCGGCCGCATCCGCTTCCTCACCTACACGCTGTGCGGCGCGCTGGGCGGCATCGACGGGGCGCTGCTCGCCGGTTACTTCCGCGGCGCCAATGTCGACATCGGCAACGAATACCTGCTGGCCTCGATCGCGGTCGTGGTCATCGGCGGCACCTCGGTCGCCGGCGGCAAGGCCAACGTGCCCGGCGTCTGGGGCGCCGGCCTGTTCCTGGTGCTCTTGCTCACCATGCTCAACACCTTCGGCGTCAGCGCCGGCGTGCGGCTGGTGCTGACCGGACTGATCATCGTCGGCGTAATCACGGCGGCCGGCGGCGAGAAGGCGGTGCGCTAGAGCGTTTCACCGTTTCACGGAAACGGCGAACCGCTCTATCTCTTTGTTTTGACGCAATTCCGGACGGAAGGCTGCGGCGAAACCGCCGAACCTAACCGCTCACACTTTTCCTGGGATCGCCCTAATTCCCCGACACAGGGATTTTGAAAGGTTACCGTTTGTCTTGGCGCAAGATTTTCCGTTCATGTCCGTGAAATCAGCGCAAACGCCGGGGATTGGTTGAAGCCGCCGCAACCTCGTCATTCTATGGCGGAGCAAGGAGCGAAGCGACGCGGCGCAGACCATAGAATCCATTCCGTTACGTCAAGGCGTCGCCACCGTGCAGAATTTTGCTCCGCTGTACTCCCTGGTGAAGGTAACGGCATGGATTCCAGGGTCTTCGCGACGGAGCTTCGCTCCTGCTCCGCCCTAGAATGACGATCGCGATGGGCGTTTCGGCCAATCTCGAACGCATGCACCTGCCAACACAAACAAAGCCGACCGGTCAAAATCCCCGTGCAGTGCCACTGAGCAAACGGTCTTCCGTCCGGGATTGCATTGAAGCCCTATTTAGCGGCCTTGGCCCGCGCGATCGCGTCGACGATCATCTTCTTGGCATATTTGGAGTCGTGCCAGCCCTCGATCTTGACCCACTTGCCGGGCTCGAGATCCTTGTAATGCTCGAAGAAGTGCTGCACCTGCTGGCGCGTGATTTCCGGCAGATGCGTGTATTCGGTGACGTTCTCGTAGCGCAGCGTCAGCTTCGGCGAGGGAACGGCGATCACCTTCTCGTCCTGGCCGGCATTGTCTTCCATGATCAAGACGCCGATCGGCCGAACATTGATGACGCAGCCTGGCACCAGCGCGCGCGTGTTGCAGACCAGAACGTCGATCGGGTCGCCGTCGCCCGACAGCGTGTGCGGCACGAAGCCGTAATTACCGGGATAGCGCATCGAGGTGTGCAGGAAGCGGTCGACGAACAGCGTGCCGGCCCCCTTGTCCATCTCGTATTTGATCGGCTCGCCGCCGATCGGCACCTCGATGATGACGTTGACGTCGTCAGGTGGGTTCTTTCCGGTCGCAATCGCTTCGATACGCATGATCTATCCCTCTCTCGATTCCAAGACCGATAGCGGGCGAAACGTCATGGTGCAATGCGGTGAATAGCACTGAACGCTAATGAAAGCGCACAGTTTGTGATGGCCTGTAACTTAGGCGACGCTAGTCATTCCAGACGAAGGCGACCTTCTTCAGCGCCTTCTGCTCGAAGACCTCGACGCCTTCGGCGATATCACGGCCGCCATTGCCGGCATAGAAGGCCAGGGCGTTGTGGTTGTCTTCCAGCGCCCAGACCACCAGGCCACGCAGGCCATGGTCGGCGAGCCGGGCCTTGGCCGCCTTGAACAGACGGCTGCCGAGCCCGATGCCCTGATATTCGGGACGCAGGTAAAGCTCGTAGATCTCGCCCTGCTGGCGGAGCTCGCGGGCGCGGTTCTTGCCGATCGTGGCGTAGCCGGCGACCGTCCCGCCGATCTCGACCACCAGCACGGTGGCGGCGCGGCGAATCGCGTTGGCCCACCAGTCGACGCCGCGGCGGTTGATCATCGAGGTCAGCGTGCGGTGCGGGATGATGCCGGAATAGGCGCCGCGCCAGGCCTGCTGGTGCACCTCGGCAATGGCGCTCGCGTCGCGCGGCTCTGCCTTCCGGATGTCGATCGTCAGCGTGTTCATGATTGGTTAACCATAAACCCGCATCGGCTGATTGCAAAGAGTCCGCCAAACCCCTTCGACGCTTTCGCACAGGCGAAAGGCGCGTGAGCGGACAAGGCGCCTCAGATTTCGACGAGATGATCGTCGAGCTCGTTGGCGTCGCCTTCGGTCACCGGGAAATGCTCGGCGAGCACCGCGCCGACCGTGCCGATGGCCTTGACGAAGCCGTCGGGCAGCCGGTCGTCGCCGGCATGCTTCGTCAGGTCGCGCACAACGCCGTCCCAGACATGCTGGCCGACCTTGGCATCGATGCCGGAGTCGGCGACGACCTCGGCATAGCGCTCGGCGATGGAGACGAAGATGAGCACGCCCGTGCGCGCCTGCGTGCGGTGGACGTTGCGGGCCAGGAACTGCTTCATCGCATTGGCGTGCGCCGCCTGATAGCGCAGCCTTCTCGGCACGAAATGAATGCGCAAGGCGGGCAGAAACCAGAGCAGGGCGAGCACCGAGGCCTGCGCCAGCACTTGTGCCAGGACGAAATGCGGTAGCCGGATGGTCAACCACCAGGCCTCCAGCCCGTAGGCGACGGCAAGGCTGGCGATGAACAGGCCGATCGTCGTCGTGAACGCAGCCGGAAAGAAGTAGCCGTCGCTGGCTCGAGCGACGACGCAGTAGATCTCGCCGTCGGTCTTCAACTCGGCCGTCCGGATCGCCTCGGCGATGCGGTCATGGTCCTCGGCGCTGATCGATCGCGTTGCCATGATGCCTCACCAGCTTCCCGAGGAGCCGCCGCCACCGGACGAGCCGCCGCCGCCGGAAAACCCGCCACCGCCGCCACCCGACGACCAGCCTCCGCCGCCCGACGACCAGCCACCGCCACTCGACGAGGAGGATCGCCGGCCAGGCTCGAAAGTCATGCCGAGCCAGCGGTAGCGGCCGGGTCCGATCTTCTGGCCGAAGATCGGCGGCAGCACCGTCATCGCGATGCCGCCGAAGAAGATCAGCGCCCAGATGGTGATGAAGATGGCGAAGAACAGGTCATCCGAGTTGAACGGCGCCTGCTCGTTGCGCTTGCCGCGCGCTTCGAGCTCCTCCGGATTGCCCTCCAGCACCATGATCATGTCGTCGACAGCTTTGGTGATGCCGCCGGAGAAATCGCCGGCGCGGAAGGCCGGCACCATGTCGTTCTCGATGATCAGCTTGGTGTGCAGGTCGGTGAGCGTGCCTTCCAGCCCGTAACCGACCTCGATGCGCATCTTGCGGTCGTTGGGCGCCACCAGGAGCAGCACGCCGTTGTTTTCCTTGGCCTGGCCGAGCTTCCAGAAGCGGAACAGCCGGTTGGCGTAAGGCTCGATCTCCTCGCCGCCGAGGCTGGGTATGGTGGCGACGACGATCTGGTCCGAGCCTTTTGTCTCGAAGTCGGCAAGTTTCTGGGTCAGCGTCGCGCGCGTACCGGCATCGATGATGCCGGCATTGTCGACGACGCGGCCCGTCAGCGCGGGGAGGTCGGCGGCGAGGGCGGCGAGGGGGAGGAGGAAGAGAGCGAGCAAAACACCGGCGAAGGCGCTCCGGCACACCGCCCTCTGGCCTGCCGGCCATCTCCCCCGCAAGGGGGGAGATTGGACTTCAATGCGGTCTTCGCCAATCGCCAACGTTGCAGGAGAGGCGTCGGCAAAGAAGCTGCTAATCTCCCCCCTTGCGGGGGAGATGTCCGGCAGGACAGAGGGGGGTGTGAAGGAACTCAAGGCCTGCAAGCTCGATTAAATTTCAGTCGAGGCTCTCACCCGCCCTGCTTGGTGGTGCTCGTGCCGAAATCGACCTTCGGCACCTGCATCTTGTCCTCTTCCACCGTGAAGTTGGCGTAAGGTTCGTTGCCGCGGAACCACAACGTCGCCCACAGCACGGACGGGAAGGTCTTCAGCGTCAGATTGTAGTCCCTGACCGCCTGGATGTAGTCGCGCCGCGCCACCGCGATGCGGTTCTCGGTGCCTTCGAGCTGAGCCTGCAACGCCAGGAAGTTCTGGTTTGCCTTGAGGTCGGGATAGGCTTCCGACACCGCGATCAGCCGCGACAGCGCGCTGGTCAGCCCGGCCTGGGCATCCTGGAACTTCTTCAGCGCCTCGGGATCCTTCAGCGTGTCGGGCGTCACCGTGATCTGCGTCGCCTTGGCGCGCGCCTGGACGACCGCATCGAGCGTATCCTTTTCATGCGAGGCATAGCCCTTCACCGTCTCGACCAGGTTCGGGATCAGGTCGGAACGGCGCTGATACTGGTTGAGCACCTCGCTCCAGGCCGCCTTGGCGTTCTCTTCCGCCGTCGGAATGGTGTTGTAGCCGCAGCCGGCGAGCAGCGGCAGCACGAAAGCCATCATCAGGAAGGCAGGCAGATTGCGGAAGACGGAAGGTGGTGAGAGGCGCTCTGTAATCATGGTTGGTCCCTCGACAGAAGTTGCATGCGAAGCATTACCACAATCCACGCGTAAGAAAATGTCCGGCCGATGACGCCGATTCCGACGCGGGCGCGAGCCGCTGTGAATAGTCGAGCGAACAGGATTCCCTCTCTTTGTCTGACGCAATTCCGGTCGGAAGGCCACGGCGAAGTCGCCGAGTCTAAACGCTTCGCACTTTTCCTGGAATTGCTCTAAGCTCCGGGCAGGAAAGGGCAATTGCATGGCCGAGCGCCGGGACGACGAGACCGAATCGCGCCGCATCCTCGAGCGCGTGGCGCGCGAGACGGCGCCGGGTGGCGCCTCGTTCATCGCACGCACGGCGAAGGACGCGCGCGACCGTGTCACCGCCGCCGATGCTGACCGAGCCGATCCCATCGAATATTGGGGAACCCGCATTGGCCGAACGCTCGGTTTCGTCATTGCCATTGGGCTATTGGCCTGGCTGGTGTATGCCGCCACACGTGGCGGCTAGGATTCAGATTCCATGAATGCAGAAAAAACCGACGCGCCGCGCGCGGTCATCGTCATCTCCAGCCATGTCGCCCGCGGTTCGGTCGGCAACCGCGCCGCGGTCTTTGCGCTGGAGACGCTGGGTTTCCCGGTCTGGGCAGTGCCCACCGTCATCCTGCCCTGGCATCCGGGCCACAGCCGGGCCACGCGCATCGTGCCGCCGCTCGATCAGTTCAAGGCGCTGATGGCCGATCTCGAGCGGGCGCCGTGGCTGGGCGAGGTCAGGGCCGTGCTTTCGGGCTATCTCGGCGAGGCTGGCCAGGCGGACGCGGTCGCCTCGCTGGTCGCCGCCGTCAGGGAAAAGACGCCGAACGCGCTTTACGTCTGCGACCCGGTGATGGGCGATTCCGGCGGGCTCTACGTGCCTGAACCGACGGCCGTTGCCATGCGCGACAAATTGATGCCGATCGCGGATATCGCGACGCCCAACCGCTATGAGCTGGAATGGATGGCGGGCGCGCCGCTGCCCGACATCAAGGCGGTGACGGCGGCGGCGCTTCATGCCGGCCCTTCGACTATGCTGGTGACCTCGGCACCCGCCATGATGATGGGCGGCACCGGCAATTTCCTGCTCGACGGCAGCCAGGCGCTGCTTGCCGAGCACCGCGTGATCGAGAAGCCGCCGAATGGGCTCGGCGACCTGACGGCCGCCGTCTATCTGGCGCGCGTTCTCTCCGGCCAGGCGCCGGTCAAGGCGCTGCAATCGACCACCGCCGCGGTCTACGAGATCCTCGCCCGCACCGCCAAGCGCGGCGGCGACGAGCTGCAGCTCGAAACCGACGCGCAGAGCCTGTCGCATCCGATGGCCATGGTGCAGCTGCGCCACCTGCTGCATCCGGGGCGGGACAAGCGGGCGTGACGCCAGACGGCGGCCTGGCCGGCGTCGACGGCTGCAAGGCCGGCTGGATCGCCGTCCACCGCGAAGCGGGCGTCGCGCCGTCGGTTTCGGTCTTCCCGAGCTTCCAGTCGCTGCTCGACGCGCTGCCGAATGTCACCATCGCCGTCGACATGCCGATCGGCCTGCCGGATTTTTCGCGCAAGGGCGGCCGCGGACCGGAAGCGCTGGTGCGGCCGCTGCTCGGGGCGCGGCAATCGAGCGTGTTCGCCATCCCCTCCCGAGCGGCGCTCTATGCCGATACCAGCGACTTCACCACGATCGAGGCCTGGTATGCGGCGCACCGGCTGGCAAGCGCGGTGGCGATGGAGACCTCCGACCCGCCGCGCGGCATTTCGATACAGGCCTTCGGTATTTTTTCAAAAATCCGCGAGATCGACCAGTTGGTGATCGCACGGCCCGATTTGCGTCGCCGCATCTTCGAATCGCATCCGGAAATGGCGTTCTGCCGGCTGAATGGCGGCACGGCGATGGCCTTGCCGAAGAAGATCAAGGGCGCGGTCAACCCGGCCGGCATGGAGGAGCGCAAGGCGCTGCTTTGCCGGCATGGCTACGAGAAAGCCTTTCTCGACCAGGCAGCGCCGCGAGGCGCTGCGAGCGACGACTTCCTCGATGCGGCGGCGATGATGCTGATTGCCGGGCGGATCGCCAGCGGCGAGGCGCGACCGTCGCCCGATCCGCCGCTGGCCGACCGTTTCGGCATCCCCGTTGCCATCTGGGCGTGACGCATATCGGGCCGAGCCATGATTGCCGCAACGATTGCGACGCAGCGATCCGCAATTCGGCATTGCCCGCGACCGGCTTTTGCCGTTAGAGCCTTTTTCCATCGCAACGAGCTGCCGTCTCAACCCCCGGAAAGGCTCTAGCCGCCAATGCCCCATCTGCCCGAGCACCTGCTGAACGGCTACCGCAACTTCATGACCGGTCGCTATCCTACCGAAAGCGACCGCTACCGCTCGCTGGCGCGGGAAGGCCAGGCGCCGGAGACGATGATCGTCGCCTGCTGCGATTCCCGCTCGGCCCCGGAAGCGATCTTCGACGCAGGGCCGGGCGAGCTCTTCGTGCTGCGCAATGTCGGCAATCTGGTACCGCCCTATGAGCCGGACGGCGAGTTCCATTCGACCTCGGCCGCGCTCGAATTCGCCGTGCAGCGCCTCAAGGTGAAGAACATCGTGGTGATGGGACACGGCCGCTGCGGCGGCATTCGCGCCGCGCTCGACACCAATGCGGCGCCGCTGTCGCCTGGCGATTTCATCGGCAAATGGATGAGCCTGATCGCGCCCGCCGCCGAGACGGTGGCTGCCAGCACGATGATGACGGCGACGGAGCGCCAGACGGCGCTGGAGCGCATCTCCATCCGCTATTCGATCGCCAATCTCAGGACCTTTCCCTGCGTCTCTATCCTCGAAGGCAAGGGACGGCTCTCGTTGCACGGCGCCTGGTTCGACATCTCGACCGGGGAGCTCTGGGTGATGAACAAGGACACCGGCGATTTCGAGCGGCCGGAGCTGTGACGGAGGGATAATGCCCCGGAGCCGGTGGAAGGTCTTTCTCGCGGCGACGCTGCTCATGTCCACGATCGCCCGCGCCAGCGCCGATGACGGCGCCATCATCGACCGCTGGTACTCGGCGCTGCTGGTCGCCGACCGCACCGAATTGTCCGACCTGCTTGCCGACGACGTGCGCATGAAGCTCGACGACATCGGTGTCGTCCAGACCAAACAGGACTTCATCGCCTCGATCGACGAATGGCAGGGCGCGGTCGCGGGCGCCGCGATCCGCCACCGCGTCGAAAGGAGCGAGAACGGCGAGACCACGGTGCTCGCCTGCTACGACTTCCCCAGCAACGACACGCTGATGCGCGAGACCTTCACCGTCGCCGGCGGCCGCATCGTCGCCATCACGCAGACGGCGGTGGCGCAGGATTGCAGCGCCTATTGAGGCGAAGCCCGAGTTGCGCCGTACGCGACACCGCCCTACATCCGGGCTGCCCTCCGCCTATCGAAACTCCCCATTGGATCTGCCCATGTCAAAAACCGTCGATCTCGCCGCCCATCCGCTGACCGTCTGGCAGGGGCCGCTCGGCCTGCCGGATTTCTCGCGCGTCGGCGACAATGATTTCGGGCCTGTCTTCGACGCGGCGCTCGAGGCGCACCAGGCCGAGATCGACGCGATCGCCGGCAACAGCGAGACGCCGACCGTCGAGAACACGCTGGCAGCGCTCGAACTCGCGGGTGAGGCGCTCGACCATGTCTCGTCAATCTTCTGGTGCCGCGCCGGCGCCCATACCAACGACACGATCCAGGCGATGGAGCGCGAGGTTTCGCCGAAGATGTCGCGGCATTTCTCGGCGATCTCGATGAACGAAAAACTGTTTGCCCGCATCGACGACCTTTACCAGCGGCGCGACAGCCTCAAGCTCGATGCCGAAACGCTGCGCGTGCTGGAGAAGACCTGGAAGGGCTTTGTCCGGTCGGGCGCGAAACTCGACGCCCATGGCAAGAAACGGCTCGCGGCCATCAATGAGGAGCTTTCCTCGCTCGGCACCAAATTCGGCCAGAACGTGCTGGCCGACGAGCGCGACTGGGCGCTGTTCCTCGACGAAGCCGATCTTGCCGGCCTGCCCGATTTCCTGAAGAGCGCCATGGCCGAAGCGGCCGAGATCCGCGGCCAGAAGGGCCGCTATGCGGTGACGTTGTCGCGCTCGATCTATGAGCCGTTCTCGACCTTTTCCGAGCGCCGCGACCTGCGCGAGATCGCGTTCAAAGCCTTCATCATGCGCGGCCAGAATGGCGGTGCCTCCGACAACACCGATGTCGTGCGCGACATGCTGAAGCTGCGCGCCGAGAAGGCGAAGCTGCTGGGCTACGGCTCGTTCGCGGCGCTCAAGCTCGACGATACGATGGCCAAGACGCCGAAGGCCGTGCACGACCTGCTCGATCCTGTGTGGGAGAAGGCGCTCGAAAAAGCCGCCGCCGACCAGAAGGAGCTGGAGCGGCTGGCAACCGAAGCCGGCAGCAACGAGAAATTCGCGGCGTGGGACTGGCGCTTCTACCAGGAAAAGCTGCGCGCCGAGAAATTCGCATTCGACGAGGCGGAGCTGAAGCCCTACCTGCAGCTTGAGCGGGTCATCGAGGCCTGCTTCGACGTCGCCACCAAACTGTTCGGCATCACCTTCGAGGAGAAGAAGGGCATCGCCGCCTGGCATCCCGATGCGCGTGTCTTCGTAGTCAAGAATGCCGACGGCAGCGAGCGCGGCCTGTTCCTGGCCGACTATTTCGCGCGGCCCTCAAAACGCTCCGGCGCGTGGATGAGCGCGCTGCAGTCCGGCTATAAACTCGGTCATGGCGCCAAGCCGGTCGTCTACAACATCATGAATTTCGCCAAGCCGCCGGCCGGCGAGGCAGCACTTCTGTCGGTCGACGAGGCCAAGACGCTGTTCCACGAGTTCGGCCATGCGCTGCACGGCATGCTGACCGACGTCACCTGGCCGTCGGTTTCGGGCACGTCGGTCAGCCGCGATTTCGTCGAATTGCCTTCGCAGCTATACGAGCATTGGCTGACGGTGCCCGCGGTGCTGGAAAAGCACGCGCTGCACGTCAAGACCGGCAAGCCGATGCCGAAGGCGCTGCTCGACAAGATGCTCGCCACCCGCACATTCGGCGCCGGCTTCGCGACGGTCGAGTTCACCGCCTCGGCGCTGGTCGACATGGCCTATCACGCGCGGCCGGACGCACCCACCGAGCCGCTTCGATACGAAGCCGAGACGCTTGAAAAGCTGCATATGCCCGACACGATCGCGATGCGCCATCGCACCCCGCATTTCGGCCATGTCTTCGCCGGCGACGGCTATTCAGCCGGCTACTATTCCTACATGTGGTCGGAAGTGCTCGACGCCGATGCCTTCGCGGCTTTCGAGGAGACGGGCAATCCCTTCAATCCCGCGCTCGCCGAGCGGCTGCGGAAGAACATCTATGCCGCGGGCGGCTCGAAGGACCCGGAAGAGCTCTACACGGCCTTTCGCGGCAAGATGCCTTCGCCCGAGGCGATGATGGTCAAGCGCGGGCTGGTGTGATTGGCTAATCTCCCACAAGGGGGGAGATTGGCAGTTTCCACGGATCCGCCACCCTCGGCCAGATCGGCCTCGTCAGCTTCCTGTAATCCGTCTTCGCCGGGTTGCTCGGATAGGAACTCGGTGCCGCTACGTAGATGATCTCGGCGGCGACCGGCGCGAAGGCGGCGTAGAAATGGTTGGTCGACTTGATCAGCAGGATGTCTTTCGCCAGCGGATCGATGCCGACGTTGGAAAAGATATCCGGCTCGAAGGTCTGGGTGCGGTTGGTGTTCAAGATGATTTCGACCTCGGTGCCTTCGATGCGCACCACCGCCGATGGCCCCAGCGTCACGCGGCTCGGGCCGAAGCTCTGCCAGCCCTCATTGGTGGTCTTCCGCACCGTGACGCGGGCGTCGATCGGCTCGCCGGCCTGAGGCCCGGCCTTGCCGCCGAAGCGCAGGTCGATGACGGCGCCTTCGCCGGCCGCATGGCAGAAGGTGACCGCGATCGGATCCCAGATCGTCGCCACGCCGACCTTGTCGATTCCGCGCGAAAGCAGCTCGCGCAGCACGATGGTGCCGTCGCCCGGCACGCCGCCGCCCGGATTGTCCCAGATGTCGGCGATCACGACCGGCTTGTCCTGGCGCTCGGCCCGCACAGCCAGCGCCTGCTCTATGCCTGCCGAGGCGGAAAGCATCGTCATCGCCGTCTTTTCACGCAAGGCGTAGAGCTCGCGCCCCAGCGTTTCCGCGAGCTTGTCGCCCTTTTCCTTGTCGTTGTCGGTGACGACCAGGATGCGCGTGCCCATCTCCGGCACGTCGGCGGCCATGAAGCCGTGGATGACCGAGACCGACAGCACGCCGTCCTTGCCATGCAGCGCCTTGATCCTGTCGACGAAGGAGCGCATCGGCTCGCGGCTGGTCGGCAGCACCTGGATCATGCGGCAGTCGAAGGTCGAGATCACCGGCTTGATCTCGCCGCGCGCCGCGGCAAGGCCAAGCTCGACGACGTGCTCGCCGCGCTCGTAGAAATCGGTGTGTGGGAATTCGAGGAAATAGGCCATGACATTGCAGGCCGCGACGCGTTTCGGCGTCAGGTGGCTATGCGGATCGAACTCGGAGGCGATCACCACCTTTGGGCCGACGATGGCGCGCACCCGTTCCAGCAGATCGCCTTCACAATCGTCATAGCCCTGCGCGACCATGGCGCCATGCAGGCCGAGGATCACCGCATCGACCGGCAGCGCGGCCTTGAGCTGATCGAGGATCTCGTCGCGCAGCGCCTCATAGGTCTGCCGCTGCACGAGGCCGCCGGGCTCCGCCCAGGTGGCGGTGCCTTCGATGACGGTCAATCCTTCCCTGGCCGCGCGTTTGCGCAAAGCCACGATCGGCGAGGAGCAGAGCGTCGGCGTCTCCGGGTGCTTGCCCGGACCGGCATAGAAGGCCATCTCGAACGAGGCCCGGTCGGTCGGCACCGGCGAGAAGGTGTTGGTTTCCGTCGCCAGCGAGGCGGTGAAGATGCGCATGAACGCTCCGTATGGTGGAAGCTACTTAACCGCGCCGAGCGCCAGTCCGCGGACCAGATAGCGCTGCAGCCAGATGAAGAGGATCGCCACCGGCAGTGTCGCCAGCAGCGTGGCTGCCATGACATGGTGCCACTCGATCGTATAGCGGCCGGCGACCAGCGAGAAAACCTGGATCGGCAGCGTGTAGCTTTCCTGGCTGCGCAGCATGGTGAGCGCGACGACGAACTCGTTCCAGGCGTTGATGAAGGTGAAGATCGCCGTCACGGCGATCGCCGGCAGGCAGAGCGGCAGGAAGACCTTGCGCAAGGTCAGCCAGCGGCCGGCGCCTTCCATCCAGGCGGCTTCCTCGAGGTCGCGCGGAATGGTGTCGAAATAGCTCTGCAGCATCCACACCGTGAAGGCGACATTGAAGGCCATGTAGATGAAGCCGAGCGCGGTGGTCGATTCGACCAGGCCCCAGGCGGCCATCAGCCGGAACAGCCCGAGCACCAGCACGATCGGCGAGATCATCTGCGAGATCAAAAGGAACTGGCGGAACGCGCCATGGCCGGCAAAACGAAAGCGCGACATCGCATAGGCCGCCGGCACCGAGATCAGGATGGCGCCGATGGTCGCCAGCGCCGAGACATAGAGCGAGTTGACGAGGGCCTGGCCGAAGCCGGTCGCCACCCACATATCGGCGAAATTCGACCAGCGGAATTCGCTCGGCCACCAGGTGGGGGTGAGCACCTCCGTGCGCGGCTTGACGGCGGTGAGGAACATCACGGCGAAGGGAAAGATCGTCACCACGATCAATGGCAAAAGCAGCAGCCAGGCGATGATGGTGCGTTTCAGCTTGCTGGTCATGCGCGCTGCTCCCGCATGGCAAGCCGCACATAGATCATGGTGAAGACGAGCAGGATGGCGAACATCACCAGCGACACCGCCGAGGCTTCGCCCAGCTTACCGATGCGGAAGGCGAGCTTGTAGAGATGCGTGACCAATATGTCGGTCGAGTTCGCCGGCCCCCCTTGAGTCATCACCCAGATGATCGGGAAGGAGTTGAACACGTAGATGGTGTTGAGCACGATCGCGATGTTGATGAAGGGTTTCAAGAGCGGAAAGGTGATCTCGCGGAACTGCTGGAAAGGCGTGGCGCCCTCGAGTGCCGCGGCCTCATAGAGATCGTCGGGTATCGATGACAGGCCGCCGAGGAAGATCGTGGTGGTGAAGGGTACCGTCACCAATATGCCGATCAGCACCTGCATCGGGAAGGCGGTCTCGGCGCTCGCCAGCCACTGGATGTTCTGGCTGATCAGGCCGAGCTTCATCAGTGCCGAATTCAGCATGCCGCTCTCGCCGCTGAGCGCCCAGCGCCAGACCACCGCGGTCATGGTCAGCGACACTGCCCAGGGCAGCATGATGATGACGCGGGCGAGGCTGCGGCCATAAAAATCCATGTTTAGGATCATCGCCACCGGGACCGACAAAAGCAGCGCGCCGCCGACCACCAGCACGGTCCACAGCCCGGTGCGCCAGAGCGCCGCGACGAAATCCGGATCGGCGAACAACTCGGCGAAGTTGGCGAAGCCGCTGAACTCGCGCAACTGGCCGAAGCGGTTGACGTCATGCGTCGAGATCTGCAGCAGATCCCAGACCGGCCAGAAGATCACCACCGCCGCCAAGAGCAGGCTGGGGAGCGTCAGCAGATAGGGCAGGAAACGATTTTGCATCGGCTGGTCATACCGCGTTGCGGGTGGATGGCGCTGACTTAACAGATTGACTTGATCCCGCCTCGTTCTTCTCAGGAGACCGCTTCAGGATTCCTTCCAAGTGGCGGCGCTGTTCCTATCCTGTGCGCCCGTCCTCCGCGGCGGTTGCGGAAGAGAGCCCTTCCTCTCCCCCGTCGATCGGGGGAGAGGTGTCGAGCGAAGCTCGACGGAGGGGGGGTCGATCTGGCGCGGCGCAAGACAATAAATGCTCGGCCCGCCATGCCCACGGCCGGCCCGCACACATGACCAAGGGATATGTAT